>JAHKZT010000149.1 GCA_020626475.1 bacterium | reverse complement strand
GCCGCGCAATGCGCTATTCCTTCGGCGCTATTTCTTCCAGCTCTGTCACTACCGTCGTCGGTCTTATTGTACTCATTTTCATGAGCTTCGCCATCGGCCGCGACATGGGCCTCGTCTTGAGTAAGGGTGTTATCTTGAGCCTCGTTTCCATCTTTACTTCGCTCCCGGCATTACTTCTTATCTTTGATAAAGCAATCGACAAAACCGCCAAAAAGACTATCAATTTCAAGATGGATTGGTTTGGCAAGGCCGCCTATCATTTCCGCAAAGTCGCTCTTCCGCTTTTCTTGATTATTTTTGCCGGCGCCTTCATGCTTAAGGGCACGACCACGATCGACTTTACTGGTTCCGAAAACAACAAGATTAAAGACGTCTTCAGCGAAACGAACCAGCTTGCACTTGTCTATGATACGAAGATGGACAAGCAGGTAACTGAGCTCTGCAAGAAGCTCGATGCGCAGGAAGAAACTACGCGTGTACTATGCTATGGCAACACGATTAACGAGCCAGAAAAGTACAACGAAGTCGTAGCGAAGATTAAGAAGTTGAGCGCAAAGAGTAATATTGAAATCGACGACTACATTATGAAGGTGCTTTACTATCGCTTCTATAAAGACGTCGACGCGCATCAAATTTCACTTAACGATTTCGTGAATTTCCTTCAGCAGGAAGTCTTCTCGAACGAGAATTTTGCTGATGAAGTTACGCCAGAAATCGTGAACAAAATCAACCAGTTTTCGTACTTCACTGACCAAAAGAAAGTTAATCAGCTACGCACGAAGGCTGAAATCGCTAGCATTCTTGGCGTCGATCCGGCGAAGCTTGACGACCTCTTTGTCTTGTATCTTTCCGAGCAGGAGCTAAATACTAAGCTTACGACTTATCAGTTCGCTAGCTTCATTACGAATGAAGTTTTGACGGATTCGAAATATGCATC
>JAHKZT010000148.1 GCA_020626475.1 bacterium | reverse complement strand
CTGGCCGGTCTTGAGATAGTTGTTAGAATAGTATCCACTCCAGCTAGCGCCAGCAAGAGTCATCTCATCGGCTGTTATTAAGCCGACCGGATAGGTTAATGCGCCGTTACCGTTTACAGTGTCGTCGACAGTGAAGGCATCGTTCTTGTTTATGCAGTCTACGCTAGGCGTATAGGTCTGTGCGTTACGACCATATGCGCCATAGTATAGATACTCGTTGGTCTTGCCGCCATTAGCGATCCAGCCATTGGTATTAGTATTCATGCTGCGATCGTTACAGTAGATCGTGTCTTCAAGTTTGTCCGTATAATCTGCTAGGTTATTAGCGTACCAAGTGTCGATGGTGGTTTTGATCTTGGAGTCGGTCGTATTAGTTTGCATATTAGCCAATGCGTCTTCTACATTTTCGCCTACCGTCAGATTTATGTAATAGAAGGTACTGTCCCTATAGAAGGTACTGCCACTAATATAGTAAACATAAGCAAGAGTAGAGCATTCGCCGGAAGCATTAAAGCATGTGTAGTGAGCACCGTTCACGCTTGTCTGGTTGGCACTTTTTCTCATATCCCAGAAGGCTACACTGTTACCATCAAGGGTATATTTCCCATTTTCGTACTTAAAGCTCTCAGCATATTTATAGTTATTCACTACAAAGTAGGACATATTAGTGACAGAGGTGGCGGTAGTATACCAAACAGTACTACACGTATTATTTGTTGCGTTCTTGCAAACATACTTATTCCTCATATTGGCGTAATTAGTATACCAATCAGAGCGATTAATAGTTGTCGGGTTGTTTATTGTGTACGTGCCGTCACCGTTGTCCGTATAACTGTCACCGAAAGTATAAGTATGGTTCTGGGCGCTTAGGCTGGTGTTCCCGGAAAGCTGTATGTAGTAGTAGGTGCTGTTGTTAACAGCGGCTATATATTGGACAT
>JAHKZT010000147.1 GCA_020626475.1 bacterium | reverse complement strand
TCGCCGACCGTAATTGTCACGCCTGCAGGAACCTCTACAGGTAGTTTTCCGATACGACTCATTGCGTTCCTTTATGTTAATAATATCTTGATTATTTTATCACATCTGTTAGAATATAGCAACACTTATCCTCCTCTAATTGACTATTTGCGCGTTTTATGCTATAATAGACATATGGGTTTGCGCTTTCAGCGTAAAAATTATACCCGAGAAAGGTTGCTCTTTTAAATGTGTAACAATATAAGAAACGACGAGGCTAACCAGGATTTTGCTTACGTAAAGAAGGAGCTTTTGAGTCTAGTTTCAAGGTTGAAGCCAGAGACAATCAAGGCTATTGTCGAGAATCCCAGTTACCCCCCGCGCATCCTTAACGACTACTATGAGTCGCAAGCTAAAAGCAACGACTCTTATCCGATGGGCTATTGCAATGACTGCAATCCCGTCGACAATGAAGATGTTATCTATGCGCTCGAAATTGCCCGCACTGAGTATGATTATGAATATCTTCAGCAGTTCGGCATCGACTTTCTTATGCGTATCGCTGTTGGCGTCTGGGATAAATATCGTTATCTTCGTAGCTATGGCGTCTGATTATTTTTTTGCGCTCCTTATGGGGCGCATTTTTTTCTAACCACAAAAAATACCCCCGTAAGGAGGTACTTTTTGAGTTGATTATTACCAAACTTTGACTAAGATCTCTCCGCCAAGTTTGTTCTTGACTGCTTCTTGACCAGTCATGATACCTTTGCTCGTAGAAACGAGGACGGTACCGCGGCCAGATTTGACCTTAGGGATTTCAGCGACGCCAGCGTAGATGCGGCGGCCCGGTGTAGAAACCTTGGAGATTTCGTTAATGCGGGCGTTTTCGCCTTCTTTGTTAATAACGACGTGAAGAATGTCGCGTGGTTCAGCTTTTTCGAGCTCAACTGCTTCGACATAGTTCGT
>JAHKZT010000146.1 GCA_020626475.1 bacterium | reverse complement strand
TCTCTGTTATTATGCTTATCTACGGCGGTCTCCGCTATGTTATTTCTGGTGGCGATAGCAAGAAAGTCACCGATGCAAAAAATACTATCATGTATGCAATCATCGGCCTCATTATCTCTATCCTCGCTTATGCAATCGTCAACTTCGTCATCAACGCAGTCGGCGGCGAAGCAAGCGTTTAATTATCTAAATCTTATACGCTCCTCGCAATCACCGCGATTGCGAGGTTTTTTGCTCCCGCTTTTTGCATCTCGCAACAAGCCGCTATCATTGAACTGCCCGTCGTCCAAACATCATCAACGAGCAAATATTTTTTATCTCCAGATACATTTATCGCCTCATAAGCTGTCTCTGCCTGCCTACGCCGCTCCTCATTATTGGCGCCTACTTGCACGCTATTATTAACACGAATCAACGCTTCCTGGACCGACGCCCCCATTTTCTTACATATAAGACCGATGTGATCAAAACCGCGCGCCCGTATATGTTTTCTAATTGTCGGCAACGGCACCAACACCCAATCGCCACTTATCGCACTCAGCAATAGTTCAGCTAGCTCAAAACTTACTGCACGCACAGAATTATACTTATAAATTTCAATCAGCTTACGCAATATCCCGTCACGCTCGCCAACGCAAAACTGCTCCCTAAAGGGAAGAGCGCAATTATTACAAACATCGTCTACTAGTCATTCGCCGCACGCCAAGCATCTGCGCTCATGCTTATCTATGATGTATTTTTTACAACATTTACATAGTATTCCACCGGTTTTTCCACAGCCAATACAGATATGAGGGCAGAGAAATTCGCTCATGTTTTTAAGCATTGTATTTTTCACAACAAAAACCTCCTTTTTCTTGATTTTACCGATAAAGCTCTCTATAATAAAGCGTAAGAGTGTAAATAGTGGAGGAATTATTACTATGGCTCGCAAACAAGACGAAATGAGCTTAGACG
>JAHKZT010000145.1 GCA_020626475.1 bacterium | reverse complement strand
TTTGTCGATAGGCCAGAGACGAATGTTTCGATAGCGAATGCCATTCCTGAACCTGAGGAAGAGGCTGTTGAAGAGGAGGCGGACGAGAGCCTAGATATTACGAAGGGTACGCCTGTAAAACATGAAAAATTCGGGAAGGGCCGCGTAGTGACAATTAACGGCGATAAAATCTGGGTTAGCTTCAAAGATGGCTATAAGACTTTCCGCTTCCCGGAAGATATTGAGAATGGATTTTTGCAGTTATAGGAGGAGCTGCTAGAAATGATTGATCGCCGTAATAACTGGGAAGCTAGGCAAGTGAGGGCGTATAAGAAGAGAATTGCGAGCTCATATGAATATAGGAAGTTTGATATGGCTGATTTCGCGGAAAGAGTAGCGCATTTAGACGCAAGACGAGATATCACTGTCAATGCTGTTTGGGCTCATTATGCAAACTTCAAGAAGAGCCTAATACGTCAGGTTTTAGAATTTGCTAGCAGACTTGGTGTGCTGTATAAAATCGATGAACATGTTTATCGCCGAAATAGAGAAATATCGAGTGGGAAAATGAACATTTTGAAAAATACTCCAGTAAGTAGTTTGGGAAATCGAAATGTGAATTTTAAACTGAAGAACGCGCGTGTTAATGCTGTCGCTGGCTCGATTGCGACTAATTCATATTCATTTAATACGGATGCGATGAGACTGAATTTAAGCTCGGATATGTGTGACGGTGGCCATGGTCGCAAGAAAAAGAAGGAATGGAACGAGAGAGCAGCACTGGAAGCTGGCCGTGATAGGTATGGGCTTAATAAGGAAAAGATTCTAGATTACGATTTAGATTAGGTGCTCAACAGAGATTTTGTCATGCTTATGCTTCACTAATTTTTGGTGTTAATTTATGCTCGTTTCACGGGTTTTGGTGGCCCGTTTGCGCAATGATTGAGACTGGTTGTTCGCAGGAGGCTCAATCGATGTTGTTCT
>JAHKZT010000144.1 GCA_020626475.1 bacterium | reverse complement strand
GAAACCGCAATCGTTTTTGAGCTCTCCGCCCATCAGCTCGAATTCATTCAGGCTAGCCCGCATATCGCAGTACTTCTGAATATTTACGAAGAGCATTTCGACCACTACACTACGCCAGACGACTACTATAACGCAAAGAAGAATATTTATAAATATCAAACGCCAGACGATCTATTAATTTACGGCGACATTTTCCAACACGCCACTATGGCAGAAATCGCCGCCGCCGAATCGATGAAAATCGACATCACTAAAACCAATATCGTTCCACGCGACCAAATTCGCACGCGCCTTATTGGCGAGCACAACCAACTCAATATTCAAGTTGCCGCCGCAATCGCCTATGCCTATAAAGTAAACGGCGATACTTTCAAGGAAGCAATCGCCAGCTTCGAGCCGCTTCCACATCGCCTCGAATTCATCGGAACTTTCCGCGGCATTAAATTCTATAACGATTCCATCGCTACCGCACAAGAAGCCGTCATTAATGCCATCAAAGCCCTAAACGATGTCGATACAATCATCCTCGGCGGCATGGATCGTGGCCTAGACTATCATCCGCTCGTCAATTTCATTCGTACTACCAACATTAAAAATGTCATTTTGCTGCCTGCGACCGATAAGCGCTTTCAACAAACCTTCGATGAATCCGAATATCACCAAAAACTTATTCACGTAAAAGATATGCGCGAAGCAGTCGAAAAATGCTATGAGCTCACAGAACAGGGGAAGAGCTGTCTGCTCTCGCCAGCCGCTGCAAGTTATGGCTTCTATAAGAACTTCGAGGCGCGCGGCGAAGATTTCAAAAATCTCGTCAGTATGCTACAATAACATTAACTTTAACATAAGGAGAAACAATTATTATGCTGAACACTTTAATGAGTGTTACTTATAGCTACAGAACTGCTGATCTTACTGACGCAGAAGCGGGCGGACTTCTCACAGGCTTATTGGCGTTCTTAGGCTCAATGATGATTTTCAT
>JAHKZT010000143.1 GCA_020626475.1 bacterium | reverse complement strand
TCATCCTTCATAGTGTCGATACTGTTAGCTATGGTTTTTAGATCAGTACATATTTTGCTCTGGTCGGATTCACTTTTTCTTTCCCATACTGCATGGAGCATTTCGTGAAGGATAACTGTTTTTCTATATTCAGAAAAATCAAATACAACTCCATTTTCGCTGACAGTCGTTGAGCCTACGTCGAATATGTCTATATATTCATTGTCACTATTATCCTTATAATAACAACCAGCAATATATGTTTCGTCATGCCCATCTCTCCCGCAAGTTTTATTGAAGTCATAATTATCCTTTAATTTTGGCTGAGATGCATATAACACTGCCTTTCCTTTTCTAGTGAGATATAAATCATTCGCCATAGTTTTTATTTCGGCATTTATTCCGTACTGACTTGCCTTTCTTTCATCGGCAATCAGCTGCCAGTCAAGATTAATTAAGACTACTAGGGTTATTAGAGCAACAGCGGCGGCGGACAGCGATATGATCTTGACCTTTTTGTGTTTTTTGAAGAAGACCTTAATATTTTTCTTAAACACGTCTATCTTTTTTAGCGTGTTTACTCGTTTTGCGCCATCTCTGGCCGATGCAGAAGAAGTGTTTGTTTCTTGGCAGTTTTCTTTATCTTCCGTATAATTCGATTCCGACTCTAAATAGTCGCCTAAACAATCGTAGACTGTTCCTTCCGCTGAAAAAGATTCGAATCTAGATATTACTCTGGAAGTGCCATTCGGATCAAGAACGGCTGCGTATAACTTGTATGAGCAGCCTTTTGAGTCGTCGTTTATCCAGCTACCGCTATGATTGTTTGCTGGCGTTATTATCCCGCCAGACTCTTTAACGAACCTTACCGCATTCTGCCTTTTAAAGAATCGTCTTTCTTCGTCTTTCTCGCCAGCTTTATGCCGAACTAAGCGATACTCGGCTCTTTCCATTTCTGCAATATAGCAATTAATGCTATCGGCATCTGTTATGTCGGCAATAAAT
>JAHKZT010000142.1 GCA_020626475.1 bacterium | reverse complement strand
GTAAGCTTGAGGTCGACAATACAGGAGTGGCTATTGCCGCGATAATCGATAGAAACGAGTTCTTCGTCGGTTGCGGCGAGGATGCCCTGATAGTAATCTTCTTTGGCGGCGCGGCGGAAGATATCGTTGATTTCTTCGACGCTAGTTGGGCGCTTAGAAATTGCGGTGATATCCGAAAGCGAGACAACTGGGGTTGGGACGCGAACGGAAAGACCATTGAATTTGCCCTTGAGGGAAGGGATGGTAAGAGCAGCAGCTTTGCTGGCACCGGTAGTCGTAGGAACGATGTTCTCTGCGGCGTTGCGAGCTTCGCGGAGGTCCTTTGCTGGAGCGTCCTGGAGCTTCTGGCTAGCAGTATAGCTATGAACGGTAGTCATCATGGCTTTTTCAATACCGAGGTTATCCTCGAGAACCTTCATGACTGGTGCAATACAGTTGGTAGTACAGGAAGCGTTGGAAAGAATCTGATCGTCTTCGGAGATTTCGTCTTCGTTGACGCCGAGAACGATAGTTTTTGCACCTTCGCCCTTTGCTGGAGCAGAGATAACTACTTTCTTTGCGCCGGCATCGATATGCGCGCGAGCCTTTGCTGGATCGGTAAAGAAGCCAGTGGATTCGATAACGGCATCGATACCCATATCGCCCCATGGGAGGTTAGCTGGTTCTTTTTCGGCAAGAACGCGAATCTTTTTGCCGTCGACGATAATATTTTCGTCATCGTAATCTACGGAGTATTCGTAAGTGCCGTAGTTGGAATCGTACTTTAATAGATGTGCAAGTGTTTTTGCATCGGTAAGGTCATTGATAGCAACAATCTCGGCATCGCTACGCTCGAAAGCGATCTTGAATGCGTTGCGGCCGATACGCCCAAACCCATTGATTGCAATTTTAACCATTGGTTTCTCCTATATTTTTCTTATGCTTATTATAGCATAACTGATGTTGTATAATAGGGGAAGAAACGAAAGGAGTTTTTAATGGCAGATTTTAATCAGATTTTGAATCCTGGTGAGTACAAAGA
>JAHKZT010000141.1 GCA_020626475.1 bacterium | reverse complement strand
GATACGCCATAAGAGTCGCCTTGGCTACTTTGTGCCGAGATATTACCGCCGTAGACGGTTAGATTGCCTTTGTTACCATTTATGGCATAAACTCTGTGGGCAGTATTATCAGCTTCGATTGTGGCGCCATCGTATATGTTAGCTGCGACTCCTTCGTCTAACATTATTGCGGATGTAATATCGATCGAGCCGCTAGTTGTAGCGAGTGATTCTTTGATGGTGCCGCCTCTGACCGTAATGACAGGCCATCTCAAATATCCTTTGCGAGTATAAATGGCGGCAACATTGGCACTGCTGCTGCTGTAGCCAGTTTTGCTAACCGTGGCTGATATTTCACCGCCAGTTATGGTTATGGCGCTGCCGCCTCCGGCATAAATGCCAAAGCAGTCTCCGCCGAAATTATCGTCATTATTAGATGGATTAACTGTGCAGTGGACTTTGCCGCCGGATACATTGACGGCGCCATCATCCGACCATATGCCGGTACGGCCACGTACTTCGCCGCCGGTTACAGTGATAGATGAACCACTATTTTGATTTTGGATGGCGGTACTCTCGCTTGTTACATGACCGGAAGATATTACGAAATCTGATGCGGTATTATGGATCGCAACAGCATTTCCGCTTGCTGATATATAGGAATCGTCATCCATAGTTAGCGTAGTTCCGTCGACGAGGATATCTAGTACTAGGCTATGTTCCGACGAAAGTGTAGCGTTTTGAAGTGTGAGATTTTTGCGATTCTCAATTAGCTTATTGGCGCTGACGGTCTTTGCTTCGACATTGCAGAAAGTGAGGTTGCCGTTATTAATAATAGTGCGCGAGAAATTAGCGACGCCTTGGCGATTGTCACTGCAGAAATTGAGCGTACCGTTGTTGGTGAGTACGTCACCAAAGTTGACGGTATAGTTAACTAAATCTAATTCAATGTCTTCGTTAGCCGAGATAGTAATAGGATAGCTAGCATCAAAGTTACGTACTGCATAGATCTTGTAACCAGTAATGGCAGAGACGTCAATGTTGTCTTGGACGTTGTAGTAATAGATATCGCCATGGAC
>JAHKZT010000140.1 GCA_020626475.1 bacterium | reverse complement strand
GCTCCTGCTCCGGACGCGGGCGGAATGTCTGATTACGTGCTGGATTGAGCGTAATTCCGGAAGTCAGCTCACGAACCGCCGCCTTGATATCTTCTACGGTACACTCAAACCACTCGTTGTTATCACCGCCAGCATTCAGCTGTACCTTATTCCAACGTCTCAAAATACTATGAATATCTTTGTCGGTGAATGTAGTGCCGTTATCTTTTACCGCGGAGCATTGAAATACGATCGCTGCTTGATCAGTTATACCAGCCGTATGCAGCTGCTCATTGATGCGCTTTTTGACATCGCGCTGAGTGTAGCCAATCTTTATATATCCGGGATGAATTTTGGGCAATGTATAGGCGTAAATGGTAGGATTAATATCCGGGCGTTGATTGTCGATGATTTGCTTGGACATTATTTATCCTCCATTGGCTTAATCATCGATTCTATTAAATCTACTTCTTTTGACGATAATCCATATTTTTTATACAGCCTCTCATCATTCCACTCTTCGTTAAAGTCCTGGATTGGAACAAATGTAAATTTATCCTTCGCTATATTTATTGACGATAAGCATTGGAGTAATAAGAATCTTGCAAACTTCGTCGATAAATACTTTTTACAGTTTTCTGCATCTTCTTTATTATCGAATGATCCCGCTATAAAGTACGAGAACGTACAAACTGATCCCGGCCTTAAGATTTTTAATGTCGCAATTACTTTCCTGGAGCCATCTTTAGTAGCAGTAGCTGCACCAGCTGATGTAGCCTTACCTATTATCACCTTCCATTTATTGAGGTATTTATTTGTCGGTGATATCTTTTTCTTCGATATTCTTCCAATCCCTGCACTGGATAGTAATTCATAGGAGTCATTTTCGCCTAGTTTTGCATCGCCCCGTTCTGAAGAATTTAGCCCGAATGGAGACAACGACGACATAATCGTATTAATGCTCTCCTCATTCTTTTCTTTTACTTTATGTATAATACTGACTGCATTATTATTTCTTACCGGCAACTCAAATTCATTTAACGGCCTCTTCATATATGAAACTTCCCCTCCGTCGAAATA
>JAHKZT010000014.1 GCA_020626475.1 bacterium | reverse complement strand
GCGCAGCTGCTGGCTGTGCTGCTGGAGTAGGAATCGGTGCTGGCGCAGGTGTGGCCGTTGACACAACGGGTGTCGGGGCGGTGGGCTGTACTGCTGGAGCTGGTGCTGGAGCTGGAACCGGTGCAGGCGCCGGAGCGACAGGCTGCGGAGTTGCTGTGGTTGGAGCTGATGTAATAGCTTGCTGGACAGCGGCCGCAATCTGATCCGACGTAGAAACAGGGGCGGTAGCCATCGAAGCAGTTGGTGCGCCACCAGCAATAAACGCCTGAACGGCTTGCTCGTGAGACTTGGAAGCCTCTTGCATTTTTTGCTGATTCTCGAATAGGAATCTTTGCTGATCGTAAGCTTCTTTTGAAAGGCGTGGCATCATTACGATAAAGCGCGAACCTTTACCTTGCTCACTTTCGACCCAAATCTTGCCGCCCATCAACTCGACGCGCTGCTTGACGAGCGCAAGGCCGAGGCCAGTACCGCCAATTTCGCGCGTGTCGCTGTTGTCGACGCGGTAGAACTTCTGGAAAATATGCTCCGTTTCATCGCGCGGAATACCAATGCCGGTATCTTCTACGATAATCTGAACGTTATAATCGTCTGCCTTAACATTGACTGTAATCCAGCCGGCAGGTGTGTATTTGATTGCATTCTCAATAAGGTTGTTGAGGATCTCCTGCAGGAAATCGCGGTCAATACTGGCGTAGATAACCTGCGAAATGTTTAAGCCACCAATCTGTTTATCAGCATCATTGGTGCCAAACTGATAATTCAACCCTTTTGCCTTAATATTTGGCATCTGCGCATCGGCGTATTCTTTTACGACGCTAACAATTTCAACAGGTTCCATGCGCGTGCGAATCTTACCGTCATCGAGCTTCGTTGTATCAAGCAAATCTTGGAATAGACGGCCGAGGTGCTGTGATGATTCGTGCGCCTTGTTGAGATATTGCATTGCGCGCTCGTCAACGGTGGCAGTTGCAGGATTCATCGCAAGGCCGAGGTAACCCTCGATACTGGCAACCGGTGTGCGCATCTCGTGGCTAGCAGTAGAAATAAAATCTGTACGCTCGCGCTCTTCTTCGAGCTCTTTTGCGATATCGCGGAAAGTTACGACGACGCTAGAGCCGGCTTGTCCAGTTGGCGCGACGATTAGGGAAATAGGAGTAGTCTTATTGCTGCCGATGGTCAAAATGTTAAGATCGCGGCGCTCCGAAACCTCACCAGTTTTAATCGAATTCAGGATTGGGTTAAAGTTTTCAGTGACACGATTACCAGATTTATCGATCAAATTAATGCCGGAATCAAAATTCAAGCCAACGAGCTCGTCAGTGCTACGGCCGAGCATTACGCTTGCCATTGGGTTTGCTAGCTTAATGTTATAGTCTTCGCCAACAATTACGACGCCTTCGCGGATTGATTTTAGAACGAGATTGCTCAGATTGTCGCCAGACATAGTATTGGTAGACGACATCATCGAGACAGTCGCTTCTTCTTCGGTTATTTGTTTTTTCTTGAACAAGCCCATTACTTTCTATTTTAACATAAGCGGGTTTCTCTGATATAATTATTTTTATGAATAAAGACGTCATCTATATCGAGCCGGAGCAAGATATTACAGATATTCTTGCCAACATTAAGGCTTCGAAGCACAAGATTATTGCGCTTGTCCCGCCGAAAAAGGCCGGCGTTTTGCGCAGTGCTGTAAACTTTAAATTGATTGCAAAGACTGCTCGTCAGAACGAGAAAACTGTTGTATTAATTACGGCAGACGAGGCGCTCCACCGCTTGGCAAATAGCGTGTCTATGCCTACGGCAAAGAGCCTCCAGAGCAAGCCTCAGCTTCCTGACGATGATGACGCTACTGAATTCGGCGACGAAGAAGAGGAAGAGCCAGAGGAAGAATCTGAGCCCGAAGAAGAACCAGAAGACGAAGCTGTTGAAGGCGAAGAGTCTGAAGAAGAGCCAGAAAAACCAGCGCCAAAACCAGCGGCAAACAAAAAGATCCCTGTTGCTGCTGCCGTAAAAGTCTCAAAAAAGAAGCCTGCAAATGATGACGTCATTGAAGGTGAACCTGAGCCGGAACCGGAAGAAGATAAAAAACCAGAAACTAAATCCGAGAAAAAAGTCGCCAAGATGAAGGGCGCTAAAGTGCCAAACTTCGCAAAGTATCGCAAGTTTATTATTGCCGGCGCAATTGCATTGATCGTAATTGTCGCGTTCTCTATTTGGGCAACCGCTATTGCGCCTGCTGCAAAGATTTCCGTCAAGGTCCACACGACCTCTCAGAACTTTACTGAGAAAGTTACTTTCGTCAAAGACGAATCGAAGGCTAATCCAAAAGAGGGCATCCTCTTCTTGGAGGAGCAGACCGTCGTGAAGAAAGCCGAAGGCGAATTTAAGGCTACTGGCAAGGTAGATAAGGGCACTAAGGCTACTGGTAAAGTTACTGTAACTATCCCTAAAAATCTCAAAATTAGCCAAGACCAACTAACGCTAACTATTCCTAAAGGCACTACTTTTACGATTAGCGGAAAACAGTATACAGCTAATGAAGGTGCCACTATAACAATCAAAGATGACCAGTATAGATGTTTCTTTGATGGATGTAAGACTACTGCCGACATTTCTACTGGCGGCATGACTGTTACTGCGAAAGAAGTTGGCGATAGCTATAATATTGAAGCCGCAACGAAGGATATTACCAGTAGCGCCAATATTCCAAAAGGTTATTCCGTCACTAGCACCTCTATGACTGGCGGTTCTAGCAAGGTTGTAACTGTTGTGTCTAAAGATGATGTCGAGGGTGCCGCAAGCGAGCTCACGATGCCATCTCAAAATGAAATCGAGGCTGAGCTTAAAGAGCAGTTCGGCACGGATTATATCTTCCTCGGTAACATCAAGCAGAGCGAAGCAAAAATCACCACTTCTCCAGCGTTGAATGAGGAAGTTGGCGACAATATCACTCCAAAGATCGTTAAGGAAATTACTTATTCTATGTTCGCCGTCAAACGCGAGCCGGTAGAGCAGTATATTAAGGCTATCGTTACAGCGGGCCTCGGTGATGACACTCAGGAAATCTATGACGCCGGCATGGACAAGGCTTTCTTTGAAGCTTTTAAGAATTCAGATAATGACAACTCGGCTAAACTTAAGACTACCGTAAAGACTGGTCCACGCGTCACTGACGAGATGGTCCGCGAAAAAGCTCTTGGCAAGAAGGTTGGCGAAGTTCAGTCTCTACTCAAATCGATCAAGGGCGTCTCTAGCGTCAAGGTTGATACCAGCTACTTCTTCGTCATGAATGTCCCAGAAGATACGAATAAAGTCGAAATTAATATCGAACTCGAAAAATAATGCGCGTTTTAGCTCTCGATGTTGGCACTAAACGTATCGGCGTAGCTTACGCCGATACTGCTGTGCGCATCGCAATCCCGCGCGGCATGGTTCCGGTTGACGGCAACGAGCTTGCTGAAATTGCAAAAAAATATCGCCTCGAAAAGGCGGATTGTATTGTTTCTGGCCGTCCGCGCAACAATAGTGGCGAAGAGACCCGCCAGACGGAAATGGTCCATAACTTTATTATATCACTTCAAGACTATTTTGTCAAGCATGAGCAGAAAGCGCCAAAGGTTTATTATCAAGACGAATCATACACTTCAATCACTGCAGAAGAATTATTGAAGCCGACTAAAGCCGATCGTAAGGCTGGCAAAGTCGACGAAGAAGCGGCAGCAGTTATCTTGCAGGATTTCCTGGAACGCCCAGATTTGTCGCAAATAGAGGAGGAGTTGAAAAATGCCTAAAAAGTCCCGCATCATTAAACGTGTCTGTTATATTGCTGCAATTCTGTTATTGCTAGTGGTTATTGCTGCGGCTGTTGCTATGATTTGGTATCAGAGCAATATTTCCGCAATTTATGACGTAAAATGCACGACCAAAGAGTGTGAATCGCAGAAGTTTGTCGTTGCTCAGGGCGAAAGTGCACAGCAAATTGCCGAGAAACTCGAACATGCCGGGCTAATTAAGTCTGCTCTCGCATTCCGTATTTACCTCACTCTCCAAGCAGATAACAAAAATCTCCTCCCAGGCGAATATATGTTTAGTAAAAACATGACAGTCGAGCAGATCGTAAAATCGCTCAATGCTGGCGTTGTTGCGCGCACGATTCAGCTCACTTTCTTGCCGGGCGAAACTTTGCAAGCTACGCGCAAACGCTTCATTGATGCTGGTTTCAAAGAAGACGAAGTTGATGCTGCATTTAAGAAGCAGTACAATCATGAGCTCCTAAAAACTAAGCCGGCTAGCGCATCGCTTGAGGGCTATATCTGGGGCGACACTTACGAATTCTATGCTGACGAATCGGTCGAGAATATCCTCGTAAAACTTTTCGATCAAATGCTAAAGATCGTAAAAGAAGACAACCTTGTCGCAAAATACCAGGCTAAGGGCTTTACGCTTCATCAGGGCATTACGCTCGCTTCAGTGATTCAGCGCGAGGCGCCAGCGAGCTACGAGGAAAAACGCCATATCGCGCAGGTCTTCGAGACGCGTCTTCAAAAGGGAATTGTTCTCGGTTCCGATGCGATTATTGCCTACGCTGCCGACCAGATTAACCCGTATCGTAGCAAAAACGACATGTCTTATCTAACGACGATTGGCTGTCCTTGGAATTCGCGCAAGTGTCAGGGGCTTCCGCCGACCCCGATCTCTACGCCAAATCGCGATTCGCTCAAAGCGGTCGCCGACCCAACCGCAACGACGGACCTCTATTTTTTGACTGGCGATGATGGCAAGATGTACTACGCTCAGACTGAGGCTGGTCACAACGCCAACATTAAGAATTATTGTAAGAAGATGTGCCAAATCCTCTAGGGAGTAAGCGCTATCGCTTTTAGAGCCTAGATATGGTATAATTTAGAGGTGGGGATAGGCCGGATGGGTGCCTATAATTTATGCATTTATGAAGAGATTTCAGCTTATATTATTCAAGATACTACCATATGCGGGTACATTCCTGGCTATTTTTGCATTGATGTACTTCGGCTTGCAGAATAACGATCGTAGTATCAAGACTCCGATTATGGCTGCTTTTGATGATTCTGCCTTCCTAGTTACCGCCGATCAGGTTTCTGAGTCTTATGTTGTAGCAAATATCGCGAACGCCGTTTCGCTTCCGTCGAACGCTACTATTTCAGAGAACTACGCTACCGTGAATGCTATCTATGAAAGTACTGGTACTACTAGTACTTCTGGCACTATCATCGAGAAACCGAGTATTATTGATACGTCAAATCTTAGCCGCGGCGTCATCACGCACACTGTCGAGCAGGGTGAATCTATCGAGAGTATCCTCAAGAAATACAACATTACCGGCGTCACAACTGATCAGGTACGCTGGAGTAATGGTATGAAAAAAGCCGATTTGTCTGTCGGCCAAAAGCTTTTGTTGCCTACGGTTCCCGGCATCGTTTATAAGGTAAAAAGTGGCGATTCGCTTGAAGGTATTGCGAGTAAATACAAGTCAAATACCGAGGAAATTACGGTCCGCAACGACCTCGAGGGCAAGACGATTGCGGCCGATATGTATCTTCTTCTCCCAAACGGTACTTTACCTGAGACCGAGCGTCCTGAATATGTTGCGCCGGTCACAAAGAAAAAGACTACGACGACGAGGAGGAGCTCGTCATCCTATTCGTACGTCCATGACTCTGGTGTTCGCAAAAACCGTTTCCAGGTTCAGAACTACACCTACTGGAAGAATATGTATTACTCCACGAAGAGCTGGGGTAACCCTGGCGCCTTCGGCAACTGTACTTGGTTTGCATGGTATTGGCGTCGCGCAAATATGCCAAGTAACTATTGGCTCCCTACTGGTGTTCTCGGAAACGCTCGTAGCTGGAATAGTACGCTCGCTGCTCGTGGCTTCCCGGTCGGCAAGACGCCTGCTTATGGCGCCGTCGTTCAGACCTCTACTAGTGGCTATGGTCACGTTGCGGTTGTTGTTGGTGTTAATCCAGGCGTTAATATTACAATCCAAGAAATGAACTACGCTGGTCCTGCCGGTAAGTTTAATATTGTCTACCAGTCCACTATCGACTGGCAGTATGCCGTTCAATATAACTACATCTACGGCAAGTAATCTTATCTTAAGTGTTATAATAAGGACGTGGCCCAGTAGCTCAATGGATAGAGCGGCTCCGTCCTAAGGAGAAGGTTGTGCGTTCGACTCGCGCCTGGGCTACCATTTTTTGCTTATGGTAAAATATAAATATGGAATTTGAAGGCCAACGCGAGGAGGAAGAAGTCATCTATGTCTTTCGTCGTCATATTCTGACGGCAGTCAAAGGTTTTTTGTGGCTCATTATCGTGACTGCGCTCGGCGTAATACCATCATTTATTTGGCCAGATAATAGCCAGATGTTCTGGGTTTGGCTAATCTTCTTCGGGGTCGGCATCCTCGGCGCCGCATATAGTTGGATGCTTTGGTATTTTAGTTTCTATATCGTTACGAATCAACGCTTGCGCCAGACACGTCAGAAGGGCCTGTTTAATCGCAGCGTTGTCGATCTAGAGCTTAGTAAAATCATGAATATGAGCTACGGCGTGCACGGCATGTTTGCCACACTTTTTAATTACGGCTCGATTCTTATTCAAACCGAAGCAGGCGACCTCATCCTTAGCATGGTGAGCCACCCCGAAACAGTGTATAATGAATTGGAGAATACTTGGCATGATAAAAGGTAAAAAGAAAAAATCTACAGCTATCACTCAGCAGAACCTCGAGGAGAGCCGCGAGGAGATTCTTGCCAAGGGCAAAAAATTCCGCTACCCATTCCAGTACGCAAAGCACCGTTTGGTGATTATTACGATTCTTATTTCGATTGTTGCTCTTACGACCTTCTGCATTATTGGCTGGGTTCAGCTCTATAAAGCGCAGAATACTAGTGATGTGATGTATCGCTTCACAAAAGCATTCGGCGTGCCGGTAGCAAAAATTGATGGCGTTAGTGTTCGCTATAGCGATTATTTAATGCTCTATCGTAGCAGTATTAAATCAATTGAGCATCAGCAGGGCGCCCTCGACAATAGTGACGATTCTAATCGTCTTCGTGATTACTACAAACGCCGCGCGCTCGATAGCGCCGAAGAGTATAGTTATGCAACGGCGAAGCTCGAGGAGCTCGGGAAGTCTGTCTCCGAATCAGAGATTGACGCAATTATTAAAGAGCACAAGACTATTGATGGCGAGACTCGCAGCGATGAGGCCTTCAGCGGCATTGTTCGTACGAACTTTGGCCTAGATATGAACGAGTATCGCCGCATGATTAAACTCTCGCTCGCGAAACGCAATTATTCTGCCGAGATTGATACGAAGGCAAATCAGCTTGTCGAAGCTATCACGAAGGATCTAAAGACAAGCAAAGACCTCAAAGCTATCGCCAAGAAATATGAAAATAATGAAATCATGGAGCTCGAGTCGCTGACTGAATTAGTCGACGCTTCAAACCTAGACTCGGGCCGCGCTTCAACTGCTTTTGGTTTGAAAGAAGTTGGCGATGTTTCGGAAAAATTCCTATCCAAAAATGGCGACGGCTACTACTTCGTAAAGCTAACTGCGCGCGAGGGCAATCGTGTCCAATACGATTCCGTCTGGATTCGCTTCACTGAGTTCGACAAGCGCATTAATCAGATTCGCTCCGATAACAAAGTTGAAGAATTTATCACTGTCGATTCCGGCGCAGAAGTCGAAGAAGAATCTCAGTCTTCTGACGAAAAGCCGGCAAAATAGTGCATCGCAATTCCGGCCGCAATCGATAGATTAAGGCTGTCGACCATTTTGCTTTGCGGGATAAAAATCGCCTGCGCGCCAGTTTTTTCTGCGAAATCTTTCGGTAAGCCCGCCGCTTCATTGCCGAGCACTAGGGAATAAGCTTGCTCGTTTGCGCTAACTTCGCCTAACTTCATTGCATTTTTGTTTACCATGAAAGCGTAAAGTTTGCGTTTGCCGGCATGCTCTAAATATTCTTCAATGCTAGAGAACTGGCTAATATTCAGATGGAAAATTGCCCCCATGGAGGCGCGGACTACCTTTGGATCGAACGGGTCGACTGCCGGAGTAATAATCGCGATATCAGTATAGTTAAACGCGGCGGCGGTACGAATAATTGTGCCAAGGTTTCCAGCATCAGATGGATTTACAAGCACAATGTGTGGCGCGTCTTGATTGAGTAATGCATTGCATTTACTAAATTCCGCCATCAAGAGGCAGTTATCTTTTGCGCCAAGAATATTAAAAGCTTTTGTCGATTCGATAATTTCAATATTTTTTAGCTTCAAATCGGTCAAGATTTTTTCAAGATCGTCGCCATGCTTTTCGACTGGACGAAGAAAAACGCGCCTAATTGCTTTTGGCTGCGTTTTTAGAAGTTCCGCCACGAGTGTGGCGCCCATAGCGTAACTAAGTTCGGAATCTCTTTTGTATTTTTGAAGCTTCATATCTTATAATTATACCAAATTTCTTATGTTTTGTCAAATCATGCTATAATTAGACCAGTCGCGGGTATCGTATAGCGGCTATTATGTTTGCTTCCCAAGCAAGAGATGAGGGTCCGACTCCCTCTACCCGCACCAATGGATTAGAAATAGACGTGATGCGCCGAGCATCGGAGGACCCGTAGGGGACGATTGTCGTAGGAGACGAGTCAATAAAAAAGACTTGTCTTTTTTATTGCGAGTCGACGCCCGACAATATGGCGAAGCCATACTCCCTCTACCCGCACCATAAAACGGCTCATAGGCCGTATTTTTTAGTGTAATGCAATAAAATGTAAAGATTCCTTTACAAATACACGTTGATTATGTAAAATTTCCTTTACACATATTTATGTAATATTTGATAGATAAATCAAATAATTGAACGTATTATGAAGTTGTAAGCTAAACAAGGAGTGAAGTATGGCAACAGAAACATTCGGTCAAAGATTACGCCGGATCCGTATGGACAGGAATATTAGCCAAGACCAGTTGGCCGAGGCGCTCCATACGACTAGGCAAACGGTCTCAAGCTGGGAGAACGACAAAACTGCGTTGGACTGCTATGCGCTTCAGGATATTCAGAAGGTCCTTCATGTGTTCTGGGATGAATTAATGACGGATAAATATCTAGAAAAAACGAGAATTCAGTTGCCGGCTGCTTATTCTACCGAAAAAGAGGAAGAGGATTATGTCTCAGAAGGCAGAAAACGCGGCTTTGAGCATCTTCATACTGACATCAACAAGATACGAACATCTGGAAAATACTTAATTACTCTGGACGATTTTAAGTATAGATACGATAGAAACCTAGAGGCGTCTGGCATACTTGCGTTGGCGGAGGAGGCGAAAAACGAAGGCTTTACCGTACTCGATGTATCTAGCGGCACTCTGGGTATAATGGCGAATAGCGACAAGGAAGCGGAAAGACTAAAGAAATTCTTAGATAGTGCCGTTGGAAACTATTTTGAATACGAACATCGCCCAAGATTAATGCTAGCTACGGATAAGTATGGCGAAGAGCTCCACAAGGCAATGTATGAGATAACGGAAAAAGCGATTAGAAACGTATTTGATATAAAAACCGATCAATACTATCAGATTCATTCGAGAGAGTTTGGCACGATTGGTTATGCTGAAAGCATTGAGGATGCAAAGGAATTAGCAAAGAAGCTAGGCGTAAAAGAATTTAAGGTAATTCTACGCAAAGGCAACGTATAAAAAAGCGCCCCTTTGGGGGGCGTTTTTCATTTGACGTTATGAATATCGAGCTGCCTATACGGAATCGAAACGCGGTGGCGCTCGCAGGTCTGCAAGATTATCTTATTTAGTGCGCGTTTAGCGACAACCTTCTTGCCTTGTGCTTGGTCTACGCGCACGCGATAGGCGACGCCAGATTCGCCAAGCTCCTGTACGCCAAGATATTTACACTCGCGTACGGAACTTTCTTTTCTGAGCTGCTCCATAATCTCTTCGATAATCTCTTCCGCGCGGCTCACCTTGAGCTCGTATGGAAGTGGAATATTATAAAGGAAATGATCGCCCGCGACCTTCACCTTCTCAATATTGCGGTTTGCGATCGAAATCACGCTGCCGTCTGCAGTGTTCATAATACGAGTAGTCTTGAGGCCAATCACGATCACGCGGCCCTCAATGTCGCCATCGAGAGTGACCCAGTCGCCAACCTGGAAATAGCTATCGCCAATGAGTGCGATACCGCGAATAATATCCTTCAAAGCATCCTGTAAAGCAAGACCGACGATTACGGAAACGACGCCGACGCTCGCGAGAATGGTCGAAACGTCAACGTGATTAATCTTCAATACGATAAGCGCGGTGAGCAAAATCATGAAGTAGCGCAAAACGCTCACAAACAAGTTGATGTAAGTGCGGCTCTTGTTGCCGATCGCGAGCTTCAAATCATGCTTCTCGCGGCGGTTGCGAATCGCGCGGCTAATGACGGTATAAATAATGAAGTTAACAAGAATAACGGCGACGGAACTCAGAATCGTGTTCGCAGTTAGTTGGTCTTTTAGACTAAGCCAGAAATTATCCATAAGCATATTATAGTATAATAGAGACATGTTGTGGGCAATCTTCCCGATTTTCGCGAATTTTTTCTATGTGAGCGGCAGTTATCTTGAAAACTACCTCACCGATATTGCGCTGCCGAAAAAACGCGCCGGTGCCCTCATTTTGGGCCGCTTGCCAAGCTTCGTTATGACGATGCTCATTTTGCTCGCTATCTTCGGTCGCGCCGTCTTTATTTTGCCTTTCTATAACGCCTGTGGCCTTATTCTCGCTGGCGCCATCAATGTGGTCGGCTCGATCTACTATTTCAAAGCTCTCCAAACTGGTGACGCGGCTGACGTAAATATCTTCGGCCAGCTCAGCCCACTCATTTCGCTCGGTCTCGGCGTCGCTATCCTTGGCGAAAACGTCACGGCCATGCAGGGCATTGGTCTCGCTATTATTATGGCCGCCATCCTCGTTATCGTCTTCGGCAGTACAAGCAAAAAAGAGCGCCAGGCGCCAAATCTTAGCGTCGCGCGCCTCACGATTACTAGCGCCTTTTTCTCGATCCTATCTGATGTCGTCTATGCCTTCTTCATCAAAGACTTCACGGCCGATGTCTCACTCTTTGGCCGCGGCCTCTTCTTCTTTGAGATTGGCTCTGCCCTCGCGGTTATTCTCCTGTTTATTTGTCGCCATTCCTGGCGTAAAGCCCTCAAAACTACCTTCGTGACGGGGAAAAGCCACACGCGCAATATGGCTGCTCTCGTCGGCGACAACATTGTCTTCACGGCCGGCGAATTCCTCTATAAATATGGCCTCCTTGTCGTCCCGGTTATCGCGATGATGACCGCCGTTAGTAAGGTTGCTAGCCTCTTCATCTCCTTCTTTATCTTTACGCTCCTTCTCGGCCGCGTCTTCCCAAAGTTTATTCACGGCAAGCGCATCACGCATAGAATCCTCGCCCAATACCTCATTGCCGCCGTTCTTATCGTGGTCGGCATCCTTGTCATGAACTAATTAGCACTCTTGCAGGGTAGAGTGCTAAGTGCTATACTTTCTAGAGTATGAGCAAACGTGACTATTATGAAGTTCTAGGCGTCCAAAAAGGCGCATCTGATGATGAAATTAAGAAGGCTTTTCGTAAGCTTGCTATTAAATACCATCCCGACAAAAACCCTGGCAACAAAGAGGCGGAAGAGAAATTCAAGGAAGCAAACGAAGCTTATTCTGTCTTGAGCGACAAAACTAAACGTTCTCGCTATGACCAGTTTGGCCATGCTGGCGTCGGTGGTGATGGTGGCGGCAATCCATTCGGCGGCGGCTTCGGCGGTTTTAGCGGCAATGGTCAGAGCTTTAACTTCGACTTCGGCGGTGGCGGCTTCGAAGATATTATTAACGCAATGTTCGGTGGTGGCGGCTTCCGTGCTGCTCGCCGTGGTCGCGATTATCGTACGAGTATTACGATTGATTTCGAAGAAGCAATCTTTGGTGCTACGAAGACTATCTCCGTTGAGGGCGAGCAAATTAAGCTTAAGATTCCGGCCGGTATTTACGATGGCCAGTCGATTCGCCTTGGTGGCAAGGGCGGAGAAGCGCCAAATGCCGATGGTCAGCGCGGCGATCTTTATGTCGAGGTTCGTGTCCGCGCGCACAAGACTCTCACGCGTGAGGGTGAGCTCATTCTTTCTGAAATTACAATTCCAATGACCGATGCAGTGCTCGGTACTGAGGTAGAAGTTGAAACCGTCGATGGCAAGATTACGATGAAAGTTCCTGCTGGCACGCAGCCTGGCACGAACTTCAAGCTTTCTGGTCACGGCGCGCCACGCCTAGGCTCCGACCAGCGCGGTCCGCATATCGTCACGATCAATGTTGAGATTCCAAAGAATCTCAATAAAAAGCAAAAAGAGCTTATTGAAGAATTTGCAAAGAGCAAAAAACGCGGCCTCTTCCGTTAATCTTGTCAACTTCGTCGATTTATGATATAATCAATAAAATAATAGATTAGGCGGAGATCTAATTATGAAGATAGAATTATCAAAGGTCCAGCACGCGCGTAGCGCAAAGGACTTCCCGGAAATCGACCTCGAGCAGGACGAGTATGTTGTGCTTCATATTAAACGTTCCCGTATTGGTCTCGCCTTCATCTGGTCCGTCGTTGCAATTATGATTGTCGCGATGAGCCTTGTCTTAATCTTCTTTACAAATAGTGACGCCAGCATCGATAACACCGTCTTCCAGATGAACGAAGCTGCTAGCCACTACTTCCGCCTAATCATCTTCATTCTTTATATTCTTTTCTTCTTCGGTGGCTTTGTCGCGCAGAGCATTTACGATTCAAACCACATCTACGTTACGAATCGCCGCGTCATCCAGAAGTCTCGCAGCTCTATCTTCGCAAACTCAACCAATATCATCGAGCTTCGCCGCATCGAGGATGTTTCCTTCCATCAGAGCTCATTAATCGACCATATCTGCAACTTCGGTACGCTCCGTATGTCTACCGTCGGCGACGAGACAACTTATACACTCAAATACGTCGATACGCCGCATGATGAAGTAAAAACTATTTCTCACCTCGTCTACGAGTGCAAGAAAACCAACGACGATACTTCCGTAAAGTAACAAAAAGCCACCTACTAACGGGTGGCTTTTTGTTGTCTATTAATGACGACTAGTCTTAATATAATCCTCTTCTTTTTCGAGCTTTGCACGAAGTGTGTATGATTTGCACTTGCCATCCGTACAATCGCTAGATTCGTAACTGTAGTTACTGCCGTCGTCCCAGATATTCATGCCATATGGGTCAGTGAATAGATTTGGGTCAATCCAAGGCAAATCTTCGGACTTCTCGAGGTTTTCCGGATAAGCCTTATTTTCTTCGTAATAGCCCTCCTCGAGCGCATAATACATTGCATTGATTGCGGTCTTACGCTTCTCGTCGCGATTCATTGCGTCGACACTTTGTTTTTGGAAGAAGAAGAGTACGACAAAAATACCAACAAACACAATTGCTAAGATTAATTCTAGAACAGTAAAAGCTTTTCTTGTTT
>JAHKZT010000139.1 GCA_020626475.1 bacterium | reverse complement strand
TATTCATATATTATCTCCTTTTCTTTTTATTAGAAGCGGAGATACGTGTAATATGGACCTTTTCGTTTTTATTTTTATTATTACTTGCGTAATGTGTAGGTTTCTTTGGTTCAGTATTATCTTCGACGATAATGGCCTCTTTTGCCTCTTTGAGTTCTTTTAGAACGCGCTTATCGGCAGCAGCCTCCATCTCGGTATAATCACGGCTAAGAATGACTTTTTGAATAGCGATAGTAATAATGTTATTTAAGAGATAATAAAGCACTAGAGCGCCTGGAAGATTAATCATAATCATGAGCATCATGACTGGCATCATCCAAGTCATTTGGCCTTGTGCGATTGCATTAATCTCATCTTGATCTGCTTCCTTGCCATTAGCAGCGTCTTTCATAATGTCGCGCATAGTGCGGCGTTTCTTACCCTTCTGACGAGACGGGTCCATCTGCCTAGACATAATAAACTGAGAAGCGGCAGATAGTAATGCGAAGATTAAGATTACAATAGAACTCTTTGAAGCAAAGCCTGCGGTAGCTGCAAGATTAACTACGCCGAAGAGTCTTGGTTCGAACTCGTATTTTACAGCAGCCTTATCTTCTTTGCTCTCCTTAGAATTTACTTCTGCAAAGTATTTATTTTGAGTATCAATGACACTATTAACATTTGGCAAAGTTTTTACAAAAGAATATGCCGAGTGGTCGACATTATAGTTATCGCGTGGGCGAGCAACAACGTTAATAGCAGTAAACAAGCTAATAAAGAGCGGGAGCTGGATAAGAATCGTCAGCATGGAGCGGAAAGGCTTCACATTTTTACGCTTATAGAGATCCATCATCTGGAGAGATTCCATCTGACGGTTGCCTTTGCAGCGCTTCTTAATCTCTGCGAGCTCTGGCTGAATCTCGCGCATAATGCGAGTCTGATGAAGCTGACGCTTCATCATTGGCCACATACAAATCTTGGCAATAATAACAAATAGAATAATTGCGATACCGAAGTCGCCTACCACTGAATAAATCGCAAAAAAGATATTCACGATTGGGCGCACGATAATCATATCGATTA
>JAHKZT010000138.1 GCA_020626475.1 bacterium | reverse complement strand
CAATTTCACTATATACGCTACCGCTATTCACTTTGAACTTACTTTTAGCATTGCTTATACATGAGTTATAATTTTTAGCCGCATGAGCATCATTACCAGAGAGCAATGCTACAGCCAAGACACAACCGAGAATTAGTGTAATTTTTTTCTTCATCGTCTTTAACCTATCCCGTCAATCTTAATATCGTTCACGCGATTATTTTTTATTTCCTCGTATTCTTTAGATTTTTCCTCATTTCCGAGTTTTCCTTCGATGTTCGAAATCCAATATGCACTATCGCTAGTTGGATCTAATTTTTCACTTTCGTATGCATCGGCGAGCGCTTTTTCTAATAAAGCCTTGTCCTCAAATGACGACAAATCTTCCGCACGGTACAACAGTATGCGTGCTCTGGTTTCGTCATATTCCGACTTGTCTATTAGGTCCTGCATCGCATCGTAATACTCGTCCGTGTTTCTACCATACCTAGAACGAATGACTTCAATTTCCTTAAATACGTCACCATAGCTTCTCGCGATGTTGTCATTCTTAATATCTTTACTGACATTATTAGCAATCGCAATGATTGCAATGACAATAGCCGTTATGGCTACAATAGCAATAGTTGAAATAATAAGGACTTTTTTCGAGTATTTTTTTATGAAACTCTCGCGGCGCATTTTGCGCACGATACTTTCAGTTTTATCCTTAGCTTGAGCGGCATTCTGGATGCTTTCGTTTCCTTTGTTTTGCTCAATTAATTTTATCCTGCGCTCAGCGTTCTTTTTCGCCTGGCGTTCTTCTTCGCGTTTGCGCTTCTCTGCACCTGCGACATTGACGAAGTATTCAGTCTTTTGATGTTTTTCAATATCGGCGGAATCAAAATTAATGTCCGTTTTTTCAGGACCGCCAACACTCGAGTCGTCAGCGTAAGTATCGTAATTTACGCCTTCGTCTCCGAAGTATGGTTCATCTGGATTTTTGACCTCACCCGTAGGCTCTGCGTTATTAGCGCTCATGGTTATATTTTAGCATAAAAAGAACCGCACTGGGCGGTTCTTTTGGAAAACTGAAAAAGTTTTTTT
>JAHKZT010000137.1 GCA_020626475.1 bacterium | reverse complement strand
CCTGCTGAGGCGCCAGAACGTGCTGTGGGTGATACTTCGCCGATTACACTTACGGGCAATCAGATTGCAGAATTGCTGAAAAATGAAGAAAATGCCAGCATAATCCAAGCACGTATCGAATACGAGATTGACCGTTGGAATGGTTGGTCTGAAGAGCAGCGTCGCGCCGTGTTAGCGGGAGACTACAGCGGATTTAGCAGCCAAGAGGATGCTGATTGGGCAAAGCGTGGCGTTGACTATCTTCGCCAGTATGGTGTATTAAATGCGGCTGAGCCTGAGAATGTAACGATGCCGGCTCCAGCTGAAGAGCCAGCGCCTTCTCGTGCGCAAAACATCGAACTAAGTGACGGTAGCGTGTTGAATATGGATGGCGAGGGTAATGCTACGATTTCGCTAAGTGAAGAAGCTGAAGATAGAATGATGATGGAGCGTGCGAATAGGTATGAACCAATTAACGACGTTAATGACACGCGCGATATTATGGTCTCCGATGAGCGCATTAAGCAGCTTAATCCAAACGGTGCTCCAACTGACGACGAGTTGCGTAAGATTCGTAGCGTATTAACAGGCTGGAATCGTATGGAGCCACGTCAGCGTAAGATGCTTCTTGAGGGCGACTTTGATGCAACTGGCAACTCTAGATTAAATGGTTATCTTGCTGAGAACTTTAATATCTTGAGGAAGTTTAATATTATTACGGTACCTGAACCGGAAGCTGGTGTTTCTGATGAGGGTGAGGCAAGCGCAGCTGCATAGCAAAGAAAAGCAAGAGATAAAAAATATCCCCGATTGGTCGGGGGTATTTTTTATTGTCGCTTTTAGCGGTAGAACTTGAGGCTCGTAATTGGGTCCTTGTTGGCTGCTTTGAGGGCAGGGTAGATACCGAAGAGAACGCCGACGCCAAGGCTAACGATGCCGGTAGTGCCAAGGATTTGCCAGGAGATATGTGGAGCGAATGGCGTGACGAGGGAGATGAGGAAAGCGAAAATGTAGCCAAGGACGAAGCCCATGAGACCGCCGATTACGCTTAGAATGATTGATTCGAAGAGGAATTGGAGGAGAACGTGGCT
>JAHKZT010000136.1 GCA_020626475.1 bacterium | reverse complement strand
GATTTCTTCAAAGTCGCTAAATTTTCGTCCGTCAAATCAAACAACAATTTCACTTCTTCCCAAGTTTTCGATAGCTTCTCAATTGTTGCATATTTCTCTTTTACGGCTTTAAATTTTTCATTCACTGCTTCATCTTTCAGAACATTTGAGGCCTCCAAGGAAGTAATATAGTTCTTGCTCTTTTCAATTGCGCCTTCGAATTCCGAGATTTGCGCCTTCACCTCGTCGTTCACTTCGAGCTTATCTATCTTCGCGTCAAAAAACTTCTCAATCGGCTCTTTCGTCTTAGCTATCTCCGCAACATTTTCGCGCGCTTCATCATAATTAATTCTCTCGTGCGTTAAAGCAAATACACTAAATACCCCAACAAGTGCCAAGATGCCAATAATAGCCACCAGCAAAACCTTTTTCCCTAATGACATTTCCCGCTTTGTTCTCTCCGCACTTGCTCTTCGCATTATAATTTCACCCACAATTCACTTGGTAATGGCCACGGATTCGGTTTGCAACCTCGCAAGCCCGTCGATTGCTGCAGCATTACTGGGCCAAGTCCTGTCGCAGTCTCGCAATAAACGATATGATCATGACCGAGAAAATGTCCCGTTTCATGATTTACGACCATCCTACGATAATCTAATAAACTCACGCCCAAAGCATTATATGAATCCGACGCATTCATCCAACGATCATCGTTAATCAAGGCATACTGCCCTACTCGACAACTTAACTGATCCGAACAGACCACCGGTGATGCTGCCTTCACTTCAGCGCCAGAAGCCAAAACGACATGCAACTGGCCACCACTTTCGACTTCCTTAAATTTTACGCCCGCACGAATCCACCCACGCGGGTCAGCATAAATCTCGGCTACGAGCTTTCGAAACTCCTCAAGATCGCCTTTTACGGCGCCTCTCGAGGAAATATCATAAGTAATCTCGTAGTTTTTTCCACTCGTATAGAGCTTATCGACGACATTCTGCACCTCTAGCTGCGCAGTCGCAACTTCTTTTGCCACCGCCAAACTAATGATGCCGCTAAACACTATTTTTCGCTTTCTTCCTCGTCGTCGTCTTC
>JAHKZT010000135.1 GCA_020626475.1 bacterium | reverse complement strand
TTTATTGATTAATATTGCTGTAAAGCTCTGATTGTCCAGCATTAACAAACAGAGCTGACGAAACTCTTATCTGAAAGTGTAGCAAATTTTATATAAAAATTCAAGGGTTTCACTAATTCGATCGAGTATAGCCATTAATCTTTACGAGCTTCGGCTTATATCCTTCTATCGTTTTCGCGTCGGATTCGGTAGTCTCGTAAGTTCTATAGAGATCAAGCTCGACACTATCGCCAGGTTTCAATGACTGCGTAGTAATGCTCCTAGTACGCATACTGACACCGTTTCGGTCTAGAATATCATAACTGAGAGTAATGGAGCCGTAGGTGGTTTGCCCTTTATTCTTGATCGTAACAATCTGCGATACTTTTACCCAATTTTCTTTTGAGAAAGTATATTTCTGATACGGCTCACTTAACTCAACCTTGGCGATTGATATCTCTAAATTCTTAGTAACCGGCGACAGCATGTCATCTCTGCAACTTTCAACTGCCTGGCTAGCACTCGAATAGCTGGATGATATTTGCTCTACGCGCTCCTTTGCCTCTAATACATTCTGGCCGTCACTATATAAATCAGCACCAGTCTTGATTTCATCTACATATTTAATGTCTTCCTCGCTAAGTCCATACTTTCCGAGACAGCTATTCTTTATTTGAAGTATCTGGTCGTTTTCAGGGTAAATTGATGTCGATGATGGAGTTCCGATTAAGATATCGTATGCGCTATTAAGCTCTTTTTTGAAACTATCCTCGAAGCTCGCCTTATTGTCTTCGAGCGCGCCAACTGCTGCATCATACTGCGCGACTGCTTCGACGTTCTTGATTTTGCCATCGTAAACAATCGACATAATCACGACCGTAGCAACAAATGCTAGCGAAATTACGCCGCTTAAAATTGCCCAGAATTGCCATTTCGTGAATGGATTAGAGCCTTTCTTTTTCTCCTGTTTTGCCTCTCCGTTAGCATTGAAGCTTAGACTCTGAGGCTCTTCTCCCGTAAAACTACTGTTATCAAAGATTTTTCCGCTATCCTGTTTAGGTGTCGGTTCTACCTGGGTAGGCACAGATTCTTCGGACGG
>JAHKZT010000134.1 GCA_020626475.1 bacterium | reverse complement strand
GAAATCTCTAGCACATCACCTGCAGACAAAACCGGCATCGGTGCCAGTAACAGAACCAGCTCAATTACGGGCGGAAAGATCACTGGTAGCCAATATGGCCTCTCGTCAGGAAAGGTTACCCTCGGCGCTAATGACGGCACGATAAGTATCACCTCGCCAGAAATCGTCGGCGGAGATTACGCTGTCTCAAATAACAGCAGCATTAACTTCTATGACGGCATCCTCAGAGGCACAACTGGCGCCTGCGACGGTCGTCGCATCAAGGATATTGCTACTGAATCCGCCGAAAAAAATGATAGCTCCTCAATTGATGGGGCTACATACAATAATAAGTACCTGATTGCCGCATACAATGTAGCTCAAATTGGCAGCACAAAATATACCTCTCTCGCAAATGCCATCGCCGCCGTACAGCCAAATGAAATAATCGAATTAATCGACGATAATTACATTTACTCGCAACTCGAAATACCTAACGCAGTCAAAGCTACTATTGATCTAAACGGCCACAAAATACTCGCCGCGAACGCGATTAAAAATAACGGCGATATTACCATCACAGATTCGCAGCATACTAACAATACATTAGATTACTTCGAAAGCGATTATCTCTTCCAAAACTCATTAAGCGCCAAGCTAACAATCGACGGCATCTCTGTAGAATCCTCTCGCATCATTTCCGGCGGCGACATAACGCTGTCCAGAGCAAAGCTTAGCTCAGATATTAGCAGTAAGCCAATCACGACCTCCGGCTTATTAAGCATAACAGATAACTCGACCGTCAATGCCCCAATATCCTACACCGGCACCAGCCTGACAGTTAGCAACTCAACCTTCAATCGAACAACAAACTCAGACACGGCTCTCATCGATATCAATAATAACTCTTGTATCAGCATTATCACGAGCTCAACCTTCAATAGCGATCGCTATTCAGCAATATCGCAAACCAAAGGCAATACCACAACTGTGTCAGATAGCACTATCACTGGCTCCATTGATAATGGTTCCGGCACAATGACATTAAACAATCTCGACATATCAGCATCAACAATCGGCTTTAACTACTACAGCTATTT
>JAHKZT010000133.1 GCA_020626475.1 bacterium | reverse complement strand
GCGAACGGCTGGGGCTTCAATGCGCGCTATATTCAGTGTTATCAGGACGAGCTCGCCAAATACCCGGCTGAGGCTCAGATGGATGCCTATGGCGCCGCCGTTTTGCCATCGACCGAACTCTTCCGTTATGAGTACTCCTCGCCGCTCTGGTATCCTTGCGGATCGGGTATCGTAATCCTTATCTGTATTATTCTAGCTATTATCTTAGTAATTCGTATCCTAATTTGGGTCCTACTTCATATCGCTTTATTCTTCGTGGACCACTCTAAGAAAAAGTGATTTTTCTCTTGACAACACTTTATAGGGGTCATAAGATAAGGATATAAACAAACTAACGGAGGAAAGTCTAAAATGGCTTACGAACATACCAATTCCAAGGGTGTAAAATACTATCTTCACAAATCTGAGGTAACTCTCCGTGGCGGCAAACCACAGACTATTTACTTCTTCACCAAGGTTGCGAAGAATGGTAAAGGTACCCCATGCGACCTTCCAGCAGACCGCGAAGTTAACGAAAACCCACGCAACGGTTTCTTGACTGTTTCTCGCAAAAAATAATAGCGCGAGCGATTGTTTAGGTTTTTAAAAGTAGCGCCCCCATCGGGCTGCTACTTTTTTGAGCTATAATAGAGTTATGACTGAACAAAAGCAGAACAAAATGCCAACCAAAAAGCAGCGCGCGATGCTAAAATTCATCCAGGATTTTACGGTCGACAAGGATTATTCGCCATCATATAGGGAGATTCAGCACGCGATGGGGCTCAAATCCGTTAGCGCCGTAGCAGAGCATATCGATAACTGTGTTAAGGCTGGCTTTCTCAAGAAAATTCCGAACGCCGCCCGCACGCTCGAGGTTATCCCTATTGAGACTCATGAAGAAACGCAGAAGCTGTTCAAGAAGAAGCTTGCAGAACTCAACGAGAAATTCGCCGAAAACCCAGACGATGCTGGCCTCAAGGACGATATTGCCACGCTCAAGAGTGCCGCAAAACTCCTAGACCTCGTAATTTAAGCTAAAAAATGTTAAAATAATAGAGATGAAAAAAGAGCCGGGTTTTATTTACCGCATCTTTCTACTATTTGGCGACGCG
>JAHKZT010000132.1 GCA_020626475.1 bacterium | reverse complement strand
GCAAATCGACTGCCGAAAAAGCAACCGAACGCGCCGTCGTTAACGCCGCCGGTACTGCCAGTCGCGGTATTACGAATGGCTTCATTAAATGGCTATTCGGTAAGAAATAATAACCAGAGAGCGACCTCTTGTAGAGGCCGCTTTTTCATGTTATAATTCCAGCAAGCATACAGAGAGGTATGTCTTTTTTATTTCAACATTCTCGCACCTTAAAAGGAGGTAAAAATCATGATAGTGTATTTTGTTGTAATTCTTATTACAATCATTGCACTCGTCTACGTTGCGTACAACTTTTCGAAGTTGCGCAAAATGGGCGAAGGCACAGAAGAAATGGTAGAAATCGGCGGAATTATTCGTGATGGCGCAAAAACTTTCATGCGCGCCGAATACAAAACGATAGTCCCCGTGATCGCCGTGGTCGCAATCATCTTTACATGTTTTATCGAAAAAACTAGTGGCCTCACATTTATTCTTGGCGCCTGTATGAGCAGCCTTGCGTGCGTCATTGGCATGCGTAGCGCAACTTATGCAAACGTAAGGACGGCAAATACCGCCCTTGAGACTCAGAATATCGGTAAAACAACTCAAACCGCGCTTCGCGGCGGCAGCATTAGCGGTCTAAGCGTGCCAGCTTTTGGTTTGCTCGGACTTGTCCTCGTGCGCGTCATCGCAGGCGGAGTCGTTGTCGGCGCAACTGGCAAAGGGTTAATCGTTTCATTCGCGTGCAATCCTACAATCATGCGCTTTACAACCTATTCACTCGGCTGTTCATTGGTCGCAATGTTCAACCGTATCGCAGGCGGTAACTATACCAAGGCTGCCGATATCTCCGCAGATATCGTTGCCAAGGTACGTCACGATCTGCCGGAAGACGATTCTCGTATGCCAAACACTATTGCAGACTTTATCGGAGACAATGTTAACGATATCGCCGGCAACTGTAGTGATTTGCTCGAGAGCTTCGTTGCTACTATCGTCGCATGCATTCTTATCGCGGCGTCCATCTCGACCGAAAATACCAGTCAGCAGCTATTTGATGCGACAAGTATTTTCCCGATCATCATCGCAGGCGCAGGTCTGCTCGGCAGCATTATCGGCGTTGG
>JAHKZT010000131.1 GCA_020626475.1 bacterium | reverse complement strand
GGCTAGCAACCCCTTTAAACCGGCGGACCCCATTTGTGTGAGGTGGGTCGCGCTTCCGTCTTCCGGTACCATAAGAGGTGTGTTTAAAGGGTTAAATAGCCGCAGGTGATGCCCACCCTTACCTGCGGCTTTTTGATGGTAAAAATTTCTTAGCTACTATCTTTTTTCTTATACAACTAACCACGGCAAATAGAATAGCGGAATATACAATAACTGTCGCCTCGAACAAAAGTGTAATCCTCAAATTACCGCGCAGACCAGTATAATTAACAATCATTACAAATGGTACATGCGATAAATATATGACCATTGATATTTTTTCGAGATAATCCAAGAAACGATTATTTATCCTTGAGAAAACCGTCTTGCCAGAAAATAAAAGCGTCAAGTTCAAGAAGAATACGACCATAATAAATACATAATTAAGCATTTTTTCCGGATTCAAACTCGCGCTATTCGTAAAGAATAGAGCTACAAACTGACCTACGATCAAAAAGAACTCAGCGACACTCAAAAGAACCATTTGCATTTTCGACATCTTCCGTTTCTGAATCTTCTGCGCAAGTTCATAGACTAAGGCACCCAGCATAAAACACATCGCGCATCTTTCTACGCCAAGCACAAACGTCGTCCCGCTCGGCCTAAATGAAAGAATCAATAAGGCCACAAAAGCAAAAATCATCATCAAGAAAGTTCTGGCCTTCGTCTGTATAAGACATATAAATAATGGCATTACGATGACCATCACTCCAAGAAACCAGGTCACGCCATTAAGGGCTGTTCTCTGATAGTCAAAAAACGGCGTTAATAAGAATAGCTCGACCAAACCGGCTTTCAGACTATCTAGCATGCCTAGTAAGCTATCCGCAAACACAAGAGCCACTCCACCACCAAGTATTATTGCGGCCACAATAAAAGGATAGAAAACCTTAATCTTTCCAAAAGTATAACTAACTCCAGCCTTCGCTTTTCCTTCGATAGTCGAAGGGTATTTTTTAATCTTTCTGAAATGACTATAGGTAAAATAGCCAGTAATCATAAAGAAGAATTCAACCAATATCGATGCGGCACCAAAATGATGATTTGTTCCGGTAGCATAAAAATGATAGTGCATTATAATAACGC
>JAHKZT010000130.1 GCA_020626475.1 bacterium | reverse complement strand
AAAAAGTTCGATATGATTTTGGCTGACTTCGGAGTTTCTTCGCCGCAACTAGATATAGCGGAGAGAGGTTTTTCCTTTGCGAAGGAGGCTCGCCTAGATATGCGAATGAATGGTGAGCAGGATTTGGACGCATGGACGATTGTTAATAAATGGAGTGAAGGAAAACTAGCGGATATTTTTGAGCGCTATGCAGAAGAACGACCAGGCCGTGCGAAATTATTGGCCCGGGAAATTTGTATGCATCGTCCAATAAATACGACGACTGAGCTTGCTGAATTAATTCGGTCTAAGTCGCCCTATTCGCACACGCATCCAGCAACGAAGATTTTTCAGGCAATTCGGATTGTAGTAAACGACGAATTGGGGATTATCGAGCGAACGTTGCCGCTACTACCGAAATTATTAAATTCTGGTGGTAGGCTTGCAATCATATCTTTTCATAGCCTAGAAGATCGACTCGTCAAAGATTTCTTTAGAGACGAAAGTAGCAAAGGTTTAGAGTCGACACTTACTATTTTGACGAAAAAACCAATTGTTGCGGAAAACACTGAAATTGTTAACAACCCACGCGCTCGCAGCGCAAAGTTAAGGGTGGCTGAGAAGATTTAATCTTGATAGCGCCCTGGCGGAGTGAGGCGGCGCTATCGTAAAAAATAAAAACAAAAAAGGAGCAAAATAAAATGGCAAAGATCATTGTTGCTAGCCGCAGCCGCGCACAGCAAATCAAAGTTAATTTCCGCTAGGGCTATAGGCTCTTGCAGCCTATAGTTTTTAGTGCGAGCAGACTTAATCTATTACATGCCCCTTTTGACCGGGGGTACCGAATAGGTGAAGTTGTTCGGAGTGTGTAAAAAATTTTTGACCTTCTTTGGTAAGGAAGTTGGGCGTTTATCTCTTGTCGCCCAACTTACCGCCAAAGCTCTATCGAAAAACAAAAATAAAAAAAGGAATAGTAATTTTTAATGTCAGCATATATTGCAACTCGAAGACTAAATACGACTTCTAGTTCAGCTACTTGGGTGCGTAACCACAATGCAGTACGCCACGATGCGAGAAGGCAGCTGGGTCCGATCAGTCATATTATATTGCTAGCAGCAGTAGTATGCCTAATCGGCTTGCTTGCGCTGA
>JAHKZT010000013.1 GCA_020626475.1 bacterium | reverse complement strand
GCGACGACGCGGTCAGCGAGAGGTTTGATAGACATATGGTAATTTCCTCCTGAAAATTATGTTCTGTCTCTAGTGTAGCGCGGCGAATTAGCACTGTCAAGCGTCGAGTGCTAATTACTTATTGAAGCAGATTTTACTAATATAGTCGGCAACGATTTTAGATGCGTTCCCCTCGGTATTGACGTCCTGCTCTTTAAAGAATTGACGGTAATTGTCTTTGGCGTGTTTTAATTTATCCTGATTGATGTATCTTACAATTTCGGCGCTAGATTTGAAGTATGGAAATGGCAAATCGGAAAGATTAAAATATAGGCCTCGTTCGTTCTTGCGGTATAATTCTTCATCGTTGGCGTAGACGAGAACTGTTTTGTTTGCCAACATAGCGTCGAAAAGTACGGACGAATAGTCTGAAATTAGGATGTCGCAAGCGGCAATCGCCTGCTGAGTATTATTGTACTTATCGATAGAGATATAATCGGTACAATTAATGTTTTTGTGTTTGTTTTGCACGTTAGGGTGCATTTTGCAGAGTACTTTCCAGCTTTTGCCTGTGTTCTTCTCGAGGGACTTTTTGACTTTATCTAAATCAATATTATATGGATCCGTACTGTAATCTGTGCGAAAAGTAGGCATATAGAGTAATATATTATCCTCTTTGATGCCTAGATCCTTTTTAACTTGCTTCTTTGCCTTAGCCTTATCGGCATTTATAATATTGTCGTTTTTAGGACAGCCACACTTTAGAATTTCTCCGTTGTATTTGAATGCATTTCGGCATACGTTCGTAAAATGCTTTGAACCACTGAGCATAAGATTGATCATTTTGTCATCGTTCTTCATATTGCGGACGTAGCTTTCGCTTAATTTATCTAGCACGTCGTATTCGATTTTTTTGAGTCCTAAATCGCCGTGCCAAGTTTGAACATAGAATTGGTTTTTTCGTTTTGTGAAATATTCCGGAAGACGAACGTTGCTGATCCATACTTTTGAAGTTGCAATGGCGCGGAAATATTTAGGTGTGCCAATGATTACGCGTTCAATTCCCTCTGGGAGGGGCAAGCTGGCATTTTCGCGAGAAAGAGCCCAGTAAATCTTAAATGAATTAGTTTTAAGAAGTTCCTCGGCAATATAACGAGGATTTTCGTCAAAGCCATTGCCATAGAAGTTATGGCAAAAAACGGTGTTGTTGCGTACTGGTAGAAGTTGGAAAGATTTTATGGCCGCTTTTTTTATGGTATCTTTATAATTCATTTAGTTACTCTTTGGTAGATATTGCTTTAGTATGTGATAGTAATTAGAGTCTTTTGGCATTGAATTGGGATTGATTTTCTGAGATAGCTTATGAATCGTGCATAGTCTACAGATGTCATCGAAGCGAGCCTTGTCGTAGGGCTTATTGAGTTCGAACTGAAGAATGTGTGGATTTGTGTTTGGATAGACTGGAATAGCGTCCCACGATTCTGGGTAGCGTTCGGCGGCAATTGCGAAGAAAATGTGAAACATAAAATAGCGATCAAAGTAGTCGTTGTGTTTAATGTATTCATAAAGCAAATCGCGTGTAGTGTGAAGGATTGGATTATTTGCTTCAGAAGTTATAAACCAGTTTGACGACAGAGTCCCTTGACTATCTTTTAGAAAACACTTAAAGACAAACAGATCTTTATCGAATAGCGACTCGTCATAATCGGTAGCGAGCACAGATGAATCGATCCAAGTGCCGCCGTATTTTATGAGAAGCTCTAGGCGAAGAATATCAGATAGGTGCGTGCGGCTAATGAAACCCTTTTGATATTTATCGAGAACATAATCTGGAAGGTCTATATATTTTTTGAAGTTATCTTCGGTGATTACGATTATTTCACGATTTTTTAGATTCTTGCGCAATGAGGATAGGCAGGCTTTGCAGAGGTCTGGTGCATTCTCTTCCCCTTGCAGCCAACACCACCATACTTTATTTGAGTATTTATGGCTATGCTGATATTTTGGCAAAGATTCAATAAAACTACTGAATTTTTTCTCATAATAACGACGGTATTTTTCATCAAGGCGTGCCTCTTTGAGATTGCGGCTCTCCTTGAGTGAGTGGGAATTTTTTACGTAAATCCAGCGAATCTTACGTTTTATTTTACCGATAAGCTTATTCTGCATGAGTAGTCCTTTTATGGGATTTTAATATTTTTTTCGCATTCGACATGAGGTTCTTGAGCGGTTCAACGCGAAATACGATGGATCCGACTAGGTATATAATCATGCCGATGGCAATCTGAATTGCGAGTAGGAGATAGATATTGATGTTGATTTTTCCGACGAAATATACGGCTACGGCCATAACTAGTGAAAGAAGAATGTAGCCCATTACGTCACCGAGCTGCTGATGGAGAGTATAGCCGAATAGTTTTTTGTTGTGGCGAGTATTAATTATGAGCGCGGCGACGCCATAGATTGCATTAGCCGCACAGATGGCGAGCGGCCCAAATGGAATGGCGCAAACGACCATGAGTAGATAGACTGGTTTTTTGATAAACTCGAGTTTTAGAATAACGTCACTGCGGCCCACTGCTTTGATGGCTTGCATATTTACGGCGTTTAGAATCGATAGTATTTGCTGAAAACAGACAATTTGGAGGAACGGTACGCAAGCGATCCATTTATCTGTTAAGAGTACGCGTACGACTGTTTCTCCGACTGCGGCTAGGCCTAGCAATAACGGGCATAATAAGTAGGCGCTGATTTTTGTTGCGCGACGAAGGGCGTTTTTGACGGCAGCCTTGTCATCTTGAAGCTTGGAAATGGATGAAAATAGTACCGTGTCGAATGTAATGTTGAGGTTGCTTCCGATAATGGTTGGAAATTGTTCGCCTTTGTTATTGTAGGCGAGATCGGCTGGCGTATAGCGAATGCCAATAATCATGCCGCGCAATTGATCAAAAAGAGTGCCTAGGAAGCTTGAAGCCATGATTTTCCAGCCGAAACCGAATAGTTTTTTGAAACGTAATTTAGAGAAAATTAGTTTTGGATGCCAATCTATAGTAAAGAATAAGACGACGGTATCGATAAAAGAATTTGTGAGATATTGTGCCACGAGAGCCCAAACACCGAAGCCTTTTAGGGCCATAATAATCCCTACAATGGCAGACACGATGGTACCGAACAGAGTTGAGAAGAAAAACTTCTTGAAAATCATCTTATTCGTGACGTAGGCTTGTTGAATTGTGCTAAAAGCTGCGATTGGGAGCTTTAGTGCCATAACTCGAATCACTGGCGTCAGGAGGTCGTCGTGATAGATGGCACTTACTAGAGGCGCCGAGAAGAATAAGACTAGATATAGAATGACGGAAAGTGATAAGCTTGCCCAGAACATGGTAGAAAAATCTAATTCATCGGAATTTTTCTTTTGAACGAGAGAAGTGCCGAGGCCGCTCGTCACAAATACATTAGCTAAGCTAATGAAGATGGTGACGCACGCGATGGTGCCGTATTGTTCTGGTAGGATTATTCTTGCGAGAACGATCGAGACGACGAAGCTAATTAGCTGGGCGGTTATTCTTTCGCCGAAGCGCCAAAAAAGACCGGAGATGGTTTTCTGTTTGAGGGTCTTCTCTTGTTTAGGCGTTGCTGCTTTTTTCATGTGATTTTGCTTTCGCTTTTAGAAAAATATTTAGAAGGCGCGGCGACGATAATAATAGCCGGATACGGATTTTATCGTTTCTACTGAGGTTGGTGTGCAGAAGCTCTTTCGCGTCAGCGGCATTTTCGTTAATGTAGCGCTTAGAAATAGTTTTATATTGTTCGTTTTTGCGAATGATGTGATAATTTTGTCCGATTAAGTAAGCAAGATGGGTTATCTTTAATCTAATGATATTGGGTATATATTCGGTTAAGTTGTGCTTTTTGAAATAGTTGATTCTATGATCGTAAGCGTCGATTCCGTCGAAGCGCTTGGCTGAGAAAGAATGGATAATGCTGTCGTCGCGCTGGAGGTAATAGTAGAGCGGTTTGAGATTGTAAGAAATTTTTTCGGCAAGACCGAGTTCGTCGGCGATAATAAATTCGTCTTCATTGACTTTTCCGTTTTGAAAGCGAAGTTTTTTGAAGATGTGCGCTTTAAATATTTTATTCCATTGGACGACGGTAACTACGCCATAAATGTCATGTTGCTTGCTATGGACAATATAATTCCATTTATCTTTTCCGGATACAATAAATTTCTTCTTCGGATAGGTATTGTGAGATTTTGCCTTTTGAGAAAAAGGGACAAAGTCGCAGATTGAGATGTCGGCATCGGTTTTTTGAATGTCGGCGTACATATATTCGATAGCGTCATCGGCTAGATAATCGTCGCTATCTACGAATATGATATATTCTCCCCTGCAGACATCAAGTCCAGCATTGCGCGCACTAGAGAGGCCGCCATTTTTCTTGTGGATTACTTTGATGCGAGCATCTTTTTTCGCCCAATCATCGCAGAGTTCGCCACATCTATCTGGGGAGCCGTCATCTACTAAAATAATTTCGAGATTTTTATATGTTTGTTTTACAAGAGAGTCAACGCAGCGAAAAAGATAATCTTCTACGCGATATACGGGAACGATGACAGAGATTAAAGCGCCAGGTTTTCTCTTGTTGGGCATATGTATATTTTATCATATTATGCGCTATTTGGCCCCTGTTGGAGCGCTTTGATATAATAGCATTAATGAATACGCTAATTTCTGTAATTATTCCGGTCTATAATGCGGAAAAAACAATAGAGCGTTGTGCTAAAAGCATTGTGGCGCAAACTGACAAAAACTTTGAAGTGTTATTTGTGAATGATGGCTCCACTGATAAGTCAAAGGAATTACTGAATAAGATTTGTGCTAGTAGGGGTAATTTTAAGTTATTTACGACAAAAAATGGCGGTGCGGCGGCGGCGAGAAATTTTGGCATCGATAAAGCTAGCGGCGATTATATTTGTTTCGTGGACGCTGACGATATTGTTTCGCCAAATTATCTCAAGAAGATGCGCGACTTAATGATTGAGAGCGGTGCTGATATCGTATGTACGAAATATGCGCGCAATAAGATAAAAGATTTCGAGCGATTGTCTAATAAGATAGAAATGCTCGAAAGCTCTACGGCGATAAATAGTCTTTTAGGAATGAATATCGATAATGGCCCAGTAGCGAAGCTTATTTCTAAGAAAACGATTGGTGACATACGTATGCCGAATTCTACCGTTGCGGAAGATTTATATTTTAACTACTTAGTTTTAAAACGAGCCACTAAGGTAGTCGTGAACGATTCCGTGCTTTATTCGTATATTGAAAAAGAAGGCAGCCTATCAACACATTTCTCTGCGAATCGAATGAAGAGTTTATCTATCGTAAGAGAGATAGACAAAGAAGAAAAAAGTTTTTATTCGATGGCACGTCTATTTATGGAAGCATACTTTATTTGCGAGTTAATAATTCTCGCTAAGGGCGCAAAAGAATATGCCGTTGAATATGAGACGGTTTGCGACATACTAAAAAAGACGCGTAAAAAGATTTTAAATGACAGTCGTGCTACTAAGCGTCAGAGACTAATCGCGGCAGCGCTAAGATTTGGGCCAACTTTTACTGTAAGATTAATGACGGCAAAAAGCCGAATAAAGCGAAAAACTAATTAATCTTTCTTTTCGTAGAGAACGTGATCGTAGGCAATGCCATTATCTTCGCCGTGGCCGAGGACGGTTTCAACGTAGTTTGACTTATCAAATTCTGGGAAGAAAGTGTCGGCTTCGTCGTCGCTAGCATTGACTTCGGTAAGGTAGAGCTTACTGCAATGAGGGAGCATCTGTTTGTAAACCATGCCACCACCAATGACGAAGTATTCTTCGGATTCGTCTTTGTGTTCTGCAATGAAAGCATCGAGGTCGGTAACGGCATGAAGGCCTTCTGGAACATCGTTGGCATCCATGGTTAATACGTAATGTTCGCGCTTTGGTAATTTGCCCGGAAGACTGCGCCATGTATTGAGGCCCATGAAGACGGGGTGGCCGATGGTGGTTTCTTTGAAGAATTTAAGATCGCCAGGGATTTTGAAGACGAGGCCACCTTTTTTACCTAGCTCATTATTCTGCCCTACGGCGGCAATTAGTGAAAAACTCATACTAGGCCGTTACATCCATTTTAATTTTGCCTTGATGCTGATAATCGACGAGTTGAATATCTTTAAGCTCTTTGCTGCTATCGAACTTAAAGAAGTCTTTGATGTCTGGATTAATCCAGAGCTTTGGTGCGTCGAAGAGTTTGCCGTCTTTGGCGAGTTTTTCGTCGCGACGGCGAATCTGTTCTTTGATGCCGTCGATCTGATTTTCGTAGATATGAGCATCGTTGATAACGTAAGTCATTTGTCCGGCTTCCATACCTACGGACTGAGCAATAAGGTGGCAAAGTACGGCATACTGGGCAACGTTGAACGGCATACCGAGCGGAACGTCATTGGAGCGGACGGTAACCATCATATTGAGGCGAGGTTTATCACTATCGGCTTTTGATACGTGCCATTGAGTATTCCAGACGCAGCTAGGAAGAGCGGCGGTTGGAAGCCATTCGTTTTGCCAGAGAGACATAATCATGCGGCGGTTGCCAGGGTTAGTCTTGAGGGTTTCGATAAGGCTTTGGGTGAGCTGGTAGCGTTTTACGATCCAACCGTAAGCGGTGCCGATAGTGTGAGCAAATTCTTTTGGATCCCATTCCCTACCCTGGTATTTACCGTCTTCGGGGATTTCCCATTCGTCCCAAATTTTGATGCCGCGTTCGTGGAGCCAGCGAACATCATTGCTCTGCTGCTGGTAAATCCAGAGCATTTCAAGGACTGCCGTTTTGAAAGCGACGAATTTAGTAGTAAGGATTGGAAATTCTTCGGAGAGATCGAACTGGAGAATCTGATGAGGAAGACGAATCGTGGCGGATTGGAGTGCGCCTTGGGCGGCGTGGTCTGGAATATTGCTTTTAGCGCCATTATCTTTGCGCTTGTCGGTTGAGGCGTAGTTTACGATACGTTCGCCATGTTTTAGAATACGCTCGCAGAGATCGAGGTATTGTTCATCAAATTTACTCATTGGTGACCTCCATTTGTTGTGATTTGTAGTAATTAATGAGCGAAACAAACATTTGTTTAAGGTTTTTGCTTGGTTTCCATCCGAGCTTTTGGATTTTTGCCGTATCGAGATTCATGCATAGAGTTGGAGCATAACCGTATTTTTGTAAATCATTTTCTAGCTCAACTTTTACTTTGCTATGCTCACCTAAGCCAGCAACAAGATTTGCCATTTCAAGAATGGAGCAATACGTAGATTCGTTCGCGACGTTGTAGATTTGGTTTTTTGAATCTGAAGTTAGAACGGCTAAAATTGCAGAGACGGCGTCGAGTACGTAGAGGTATTGGCGCTTTGTGTCGCCGGTAGTATGGAGAATGATATCGCGGTTTTCGATGGCGCAACGAGCAAAGTCCGCAAAAACGCGACCGTCGTCGTATCGTACGCCGGGGCCGAAAGTCTGAGTGAGGCGAAGAATGTTGATGTTAATATTCTCTGTTTGTGCATAGCAAAAACAGATGTTTTCGGCCATACGCTTTGAGATAGGATAGCAGTTTCGGATCTCGGTAGTTTGTAGATTAGTGGAGTGTGTTTCGGAAATTTTTTCGTCATTTTCTGGGCGGCCATAAACTTCCATCGTGGATAGGAAAATAGCTTTTGATGCGCGTTTCTCGGCAGCAAAATTTAAGATATTCTTCGTGCCATCAATAGTAGTATCTATGATTTGAAGCGGTTGGTCTACGAAGTGTTTGCTAGAGGTATCCGACGCGGCATGAATAATGAAGTCGACATCGTGGGATAATTGGAAAGGTTTTGTGATATCGCCAATCAGATACTCTATCTCTGCATTGCCGAAGATGCTTTGTGCTTTTTCGGCGCTGCGAACAAAAGCGATTATGTGGCAGTTTAGATTAAGCTGCTTGTTTGCTGTGACGAGCGTATTGATAATTGAGGTGCCAATTAGACCTGTGGCGCCAGTAATGAAGATTGTTTTATTGCGGAGTTTTTCGAAGTTAATGAAGTCGGCTGAAATGATATTTGCAATGTCTGCTTCGTAGTCTTTGTTGAAATGCATATCGTTAGCCCTCGTCGAGACCATAGAGCTGACGATCTTCTTTGACTTGAAGGATGGCACGCATGGTGTAGAAATCGTCTGGTGTGGTTACCTTGATGTTTTCGTATGGGCCATCGGTCATGTACATTTTGTGGCCGTAGAACTGCATCATGGTACAAGAATCGATGAAGTCGAATTTGTTTTCGGCTTTCGCTTTTTCGTGTGCGCCGAGAATATCCTTTAGATAGAAGCACTGTGGAGCCTTCGCGACGCGAGAGTTTGCGCGGTCTGGAACTTCCATAACGCAGCCATCCTCATCGTTGATTACTACGATTGTTTCTTTGACTATGCCGGCGGTAATTGATGAGCCATGCTCTTTTACGCAGGCAATATTCTTGCTGAGTAGGCTAGGATTAATGAGCGGGCGGACGCCGTCATGAATAAGTACGATATCGTCTTCGCCCTGTGAGATTTCCTTTGCGGCGCATAGGCCGTTGTAGATTGACTGTTGTCCCGTTTCGCCGCCGGGGACGACTTTTTTAACCTTCTTGATATTAAATTTTTCGAGGAGTTCGTTTAGATATGGTATCCAACTTTCTAGACAGGCAATTACGACTGCGTCTATTTCATCGTTGTTTTCAAAATGCTCTAAAGTGTAGATGATAATTGGCTTATTGTTGATTTCGATAAATTGTTTTGGTTTTTCGACGGTGCGCATGCGCTTACCGACACCACCTGCAAATATAACTCCGATGTTCATAAGACAATTATATCAGAGTTTAACTATTAAAAAGCCGTCCTCAATAGAGAGGACGGTACTTCTTTGGTGTGATGAGTGCGCAAATGAGCGTTCTAATCATTATTCCGGATATGTTGAGGATGATGTCGGTAAATTCTGGGTAACGACCCGGAATGAAGAACTGAAGTAGTTCTTCTGATAGTCAATGTGGCCACCTCCTTAAAGTGCAAGATTTTTGAGCTATGCTAAAATTGTAGCATGGGTATTAAAGAGAAAATTCCGTTTTATGATTCTTTAGTGGTCCCCTACCATATTGGTAAGGCGGCTGTGTTTAGCGTTGCAAAGGGTTTTCCTGGCAAACGCATGACTGTTATTGGCGTGACTGGAACGAACGGCAAGACGACTACTTCGTTTATGATTTGGAAGATGTTGAATCAGGCTGGTCGTAAGGCTGGTGTAATGACGACGGTCGGTTGGGGCGTAGACGAGATCCATGAACAGATGGAGCATATGACTACGGTTGACGTGAAACTTCTGAATGAGCGCATTAAAAAGATTGCAGATGCGGGCGCAGAATATCTAGTCCTCGAGATTACGAGTCATGCTCTAGCACAGCATCGTGACCTTGGTATTCCGATCGATGTGGCAGTGATGACAAATGTAACGCATGAGCATTTGGACTACCATAAGACCTTTGAGCGTTATCGCGATGCGAAGCGCAAACTCTTTAAGAAGGCGAAGTATGGAATCGTGAATGCTGATGATCCTTCGGCAGGTTACTTTGAGAGTGATGTTGAAAAATATATCACATATGGTATAAAATATGGTGATTTGAAGGCGGAAAAGGTTAAACTTCGTCCAGATGGCGTAGAATATGTGACCTCTGATGGGCTAAAGATTAAGACGCAAATTGCTGGCCAATTTAACGTCTCGAATTCCCTTGCCTGCGTGGCGGTTGGTCGTCGTTTGGGCTTGTCCGATAAAGAGATCGCTGACGGCATCTTTGCTTTGACAGAAGTTGAAGGCCGTATGGTTAAGGTTGATTGCGGGCAGAACTTTACGGTGATTATGGATTATGCACATACGCCGGATGCGTTCGAGAAGCTGTTGCCTGATATGAAAAAAGCGACAGAAGGTCGTTTGATTGTGATGTTTGGCTCAGCTGGTGGTCGTCGTGATCCGTCGAAACGCAAACCGATGGGTGTAATTGCGGGTAAATATGCGGATATAGTTGTTCTTACCGAGGAAGATGATCGCGATACGCCGGGCGATGAAATTTTAGAGATGATAGCTGAAGGTGCACGCGAGAGCGGCAAGAAAGATGATAAGGATTTGTTTAAGATTCATGATCGTCCGACTGCAATTCTTGAATCTTGTAAGATGGCAAAGAAAGGCGATACGGTAATGTTCCTCGGTAAAGGCAATGAAAAGACGATCGAGCGTGCTCACGGCGCAGATTCCTATTATGAATTGGATGAGATTAAGAAAGCGTTAGCAAAGATAAGAAAAGGCTAGAAATGACAAAGAACGCCAGGATAGCTGTTTTAATTCCATGCTGGAATGAAGAGCAGACGATTGAGAAAGTCGTAAAAGATTTCAAGAAAGTTTTGCCCATGGCGGATATCTATGTCTACGACAATAATTCGTCCGATAAAACTGCGAAGAAGGCTGAAAAAGCTGGCGCTATTGTACGTTATGAACATCAGCAAGGAAAAGGCAATGTCGTGCGCAGGATGTTTCGTGAAATTGATGCGGATGCGTATATTCTAGTCGATGGCGACGATACTTATCCGGCAGAAGCTGCGAAAACGATGATTGACGCTGTTCTTGGCGGTGGCGCTGATATGGTCGTTGGCGATAGGCTTTCATCTACCTATTCAAAAGAAAACAAGCGTCTATTCCATAACTTTGGCAATGATCTAGTGCGCTTTTCGATCAATCATATCTTTAAGTCGAAGATTCGCGATGTGATGACCGGTTATCGCGCATTTAGTTACCAGTTCGTTAAGACGTTCCCCGTTCTTTCGAAGGGCTTTGAAATTGAGACTGAGATGACAATTCATGCGGTCGATAAAAATATGCAGCTCGAAAATATTGTTATAGAATATCGCGATAGGCCGGCTGGAAGCAAATCGAAGCTAGATACGATTCCTGACGGTATTCGTGTTTTAAGAACGATTGCGCGTTTGTTCCGCGACTATAAGCCATTTCGTTTTTGGGGAATGATTGCGGCTGCGCTTTATGTTGTGTCGATTATCTTTGCAATCCCTGTATTTGTTGATTATACGAATACTGGCATTGTGAAACGTTTCCCTACTTTAATAGTTTGCGGCTTTGCGTTTATCACGGCAACGCTTGCATTATTTGCTGGTGCAATTTTGCAGGCGATTCTGCGAAGCAATAGGCGAGAGTTTGAATTTAAGCTGCAACAAGTAGACCAAGAAAGAAAACGTAGTAAATAAAAAATATCTCCCTCGCGGGAGATATTTTTGTTGGGCTAACTATTGAGCGAATTTGCCGTAGTTGGTCCAGGAGATTTCGGTAACTACACCCTCTTTAACTTTGAAGGTAAACTTCTTGTAGGTGCTTGCCTTGTATTCATAAGTATCGCCATAGGAAGCGGTGTCGAGCTTAGTTGGGGTGCCGAAGGCTTTCTTGAGCGCGTCGACGCTGGAACCGAGATGAATACCGCCGTTGAAGGTGATCTTCTTAAGAACGGACTGTGCACTTTCGAGGCTCGTGGTGTTAACGCTAACGCTACCGAGCTTTGCCTTAGATACGGAAACAGTATCGCTGCCGTCGTTGTATGGCGTGAAGCCGATACCAGCATCGCCCTTGGTGAGTCTTGTGCCGCCATCAATGAGGATGAGGTACTGACCGGACTTAACAGTCTTTTCTTTTGCCTGAGAGCTCAATTTGAAGCCAGAATTTTCGACCTCAGAGAGAGTGCTGTTGAAGTCATATTTTTTGCCGTTAATCTTAACGAAGTATGCATCGTTAGAAGTGTAGGAATATGCGGTTTCGGTGCTGGTAGAATCGTCTTCTTCCTCTTCTTCTTCGACTTCCTCTTCCTCGTCATCCTCGTCTTCTTCCTCGAGCTTTTCTTCTTCGTCATCCTTCTTGGAAGTCTGCTGGCTGCTTTCTTTGTCGTCTTTCTTGTCGCCATTATTGTTGTTGATGATAAGAATTGCAGCGACGACGCCGCCGGCGATGACTAATGCGGCGACGATGATGGCGACAATAACGCCAACGTTAGCTTTTTTTGGTGCTGGTGTGCCCTGTGCTGCTGGGGTAGCAGCTGGTGCAGGGGTTCCATCAAGAACACTTTGTTCCATTAAAAACTCCTATAATTTTGTTTATGCTAATCTTAATTATAACTGAAAAATTTTAGTTTAACCAGAGGCTAACGCAGCGAATATAACCGCCACCTTTTTTGAGCTCAGTAACGTCTGGGGTGAGGCAAGTAAGGCCGCGCGCTTCGAGTTCGGCTTGAAGCTTTGGCGCTTTGTTGGACATGATGACATATTTGCCGGTACTGACGAGATTGCAGGCGAAGCCATTAGTGCATTCATTGAAGTCGACGATGATTTTGTCTAGGTCGTCGATGGCTTCGATCTGAGCGCGAGATGCATCGTCGAAGGCTTGTGGACAATATGCGATAGTATGTTCGTCGATAATCGAGAGAGCGAGATCGAGGTCGTACCAGAAACTGTCGGCATGATTGGTGAAGGGATTGATGTGTTCAGTGCCATCTTCGTTGAGCTGAGGTTTGGTATGAAGCTGAATAAGAGTGAGACCGAGAGTCTTGGCGGCGAAAGCCTGAGCGGCTTTGTCGGAACGATAGCCGGAGCCAGCAAACAGATAGTTGCCGCAGCGGAGAGAATCGCCCTGCCCCGAGAAAAGCAGATTGTCTGGGACTTCGATACATTTGAAGCCGCGCGCTTCGAGCTGGGCTTTTGCGTATGGCTCTTCGCCCTTGCGTGCTTCTGGGAGGCGCGACATGATAGCGACGCCGTCTTTGACGAGCGCCCAGTTGGCGGTGTAGACGCCGTCTTGGCAGCCTTCCGGAGCGGCTACCTGTTCGATTTCGATGCCGGCCTGTTTAAAACAGTCGACAATAGAGGCGTGCTCTTTGCAGGCTTTTTTGACGTCGATTTTATCTTTGTTGTAATATGGGTTGATTTCGTAATCGTCCGCAAAAAAGTCTGCGCCTGATACTAGGAGTTTTTGATTGATCATTTAACTGTGTTGTTTCCTTTTGGTTCGTAGTTTGCAATGCCGTCAACGATAGCGTCAGAGCGGAAGCCGAGCGCGAAAGCAGTAGTGGCGGCGGCGGCCATGTAGAGATAGGCGCGTTCGTCGGTGACATAGGTGGCGACATCGAAGCGCTCGCTGTTGTAGGTAATGGTAGCTTCGGCGCCCTGTTTGTAGAGTTTGCCTGGAGTAACTTTTAGATCAGCACTGCGGTCGCGACCATAAGAGAAAGTTGCGGTTTTGCTTGGGTACTCGACGAAGATGCGATAGTTGGCATTGTCGCGGTTGAGAATGCTGAAGTCGGGCTTGGTATTGAAAAGGATAGCCTTAGCATCGTCGGAAGTGGCGCCATTAATGGCGGCTTCGCTAATGTCGTCAGTGATAACGGCTGCGTGGATCGGCATGCCGTAAAAAAGATGATTTGCGAGCGCGTGGCTATCGGTGGAAACGACGGCATAATCGGTGCCGGTTTTCCAGATTTTGAATAGCTGCTTGTA
>JAHKZT010000129.1 GCA_020626475.1 bacterium | reverse complement strand
GTATACAAAACGCCTGCCTCGGCCGAGCGCATCAAAGTTGCAATTGTTGCGAGCTTCGTCTGTTCACTGCTACTCAAACGGCTGGCATAATCCGGATTTGGTAAAACTTTTTCATCGATGAAATTAATGAGGTTTTTAAGCGAAATCTGCGGCGCAGTATTTACGTGGCGATATTCGTACAACGCGTAGACGAGCTTCAACTTCTGAGCATCGAGCTTGAAAGTTGAGGCGAGTGCGCCGTAGCTATATGCTCTGTTCTGATTATTGATAATAAACTGAGCCTGCTGAAGTTTCGCGAGCATCACGGAATTAAGCGAGCCTTTGAGCTTGTCGTCATTTGCATGCGCAACGAGGAAATCCACGAGCGTCTTGGCGGATAGCTTTTTAGTCGTCTTAGTTTGCTCTGCTTGGTAGAGCTTGTAGATGCTCTGAAGTTTCGCCAACTTTTCGCTAAGGTTTGCCTGCTTGCGCGCATTCGTAATTGCAGTCGCAGCCTGGGTAGCATAGCTCGCGATTTTTGCCTTAGTTTCCTCATCGAGGCCGTATTCGTCTAGATCGAGATTTGCTAGCTGGCTAGTTGCCGCATCAAGGGCGCCATCGATTTTGCTTGCCGCGTTTGCCACATCGGCGTAAGAATAGTTCTTGTTAATTACCTGCTCAGCCTGGTTCATTTTCGCAACGAGCTGATTACGCAAAGCTTCAAGCTGAGCTTTCTGCGCTCGCTGCTCTTCCGTCTCGGTTGGCATACTATCAATTGTCGAATTAATCTGCCCTAGAACCTCGGTTTTCTTTGCGGCGACCGTCTGCTTAGTAGTAGCGATTTGCGACTTAATTGCGTTCGCCTGCGCCCTGTTAATACCGAGCTGCGAAAGCACATTTTCGTCAGTCAAAGCAAAGTCTACAAGCTGTTCAACCGAAGCAGAAATCGTAGGTTGTTCCGAGCTAGTGTAGCCATAATACACAAAGACCTGCTCGACCGTAGCCTGGCTAACACCAAACATTTTTGCGAGCTCGGCGGCAGTCTTTGGCGTGTGCGTATTTACACTATTACTAAATATCAAAAGTTTTGCGAGGTCAGCACGCTGCGCTGCGGTAATCATTGATGCATATTTCGAATCCGTCAAAACTTCATTCGTAA
>JAHKZT010000128.1 GCA_020626475.1 bacterium | reverse complement strand
CCAGTAGTTCAGGATTTCTTCCCACTCTCTATTGATTACGAAGAAAAATACTACGCCGCTGGCAAAATCAGCAGCAGCAAATTTATTAAGCGCGAAGGTAAGCCTTCCGATAACGCAGTTCTCGTCGGCCGCCTTATTGACCGCCCAATTCGCCCACTATTTCCAAAGGGCTATCGCCAGGAAATTCAGGTCGTTACAACTGTACTTTCCATGGATCCAAGCTTCCGCCCAGATGTTATCGCAATGATTGCTGCATCGAGTGCACTTATGCTTGCTGGTGTTCCATTCGACGGTCCTATCGCCGGTCTCCGCATCGGCCGCGTCAATGGTGAATATAAGGCATTCTTGACTCCAGAAGAACGCGAAGCGTCCGATCTCGACCTCGTTGTTGCTGGTAAAGATTCTGGTATTACTATGGTCGAAGCTGGCGCAAATGAAGTCCCAGAAGATGTTATCGTTGGTGGTCTTGAATGGGGCCTCAAGATGATTCAGCCTGCTATCGCCCTTCAGAATGAACTTCGTGAGAAGGTTGGCGTAGAAGAGAAGGAATACACTCTCATTCTCCCATCCGAAGAAGCTCAGGCAAAGGTAGACAAATGGATGGAAGGCAAGCTTGGCCCAGAACTCCGCACGCAGAACACCGTCGAGCGCAACAATCTTATCGATGAAATTCGCTGGGCAATGCACGATGAATTCTCTCAGGAAATCACCGACGAAGAAGCTGGCATTACCGATAAGATGACCGACGAAGAGAAGACTAATGCTCGTACTCGTTACTATGATGAACACTTCCGCGCTGAATATAATGATGCATTTGAACTCGCCGTAAAGCATGACGTTCGCAAGCATATTATCGAAGACGGTATTCGCCCAGATGGTCGTAAACTTAATGAAGTTCGCCCGCTCAGCTCTCAGGTTGGCATTTTGCCACGCTGCCATGGCTCTAGCCTCTTTACCCGTGGTGTTACCCAAGCTATGAACATCGTTACTTTGGCTCCACTTAGCTACGCTCAGCTCGTAGATACGATGGAAGTCACTGACGGCACCCGTCGCTATATGCATCACTACAACGCACCTGGCTATACGGTCGGCGAGATTTCTCGCCTTGGTAGCCCAGGTCGCCGCGAAGTTGGTCACGGTTACC
>JAHKZT010000127.1 GCA_020626475.1 bacterium | reverse complement strand
AGTGCAGAATTGTAGCCTAAGTGCAAATTATTAAATTGATTTAAGACAATTTAATTATAGCACCTAAACAAGTCTCGTAACAGAGATAATTTTATGCTCATGCTTCAATGTCGAACTGGTATAGGCTATGCTCTCTATGCGGTCCTTCCGCATGCGCCGTCGCTAAATGACGCAAAAGCCTAACCGGAGTAGCACGGCGCATTTTTTAGTTAACAGAGATTTTATCGTGCCTATGCTTCCCTATTTGCCTAATCAACACTATTCTACCCTCACGGGGTTAGGGTTACCCCATGAGACGTTGCTGGAGCCTGACGGAGCTCGCAGGGGGGCTTCAGCAAACGGCCAATTCTAGGTAGGCTAGGAGCCCCAGAAAGGTGGGCACATGAGCATCAGAGTAACAATCTGCAATGTGAGTGTGGAGCTGAGTATTCGGCTACCGAAACTCAAAAAATCCTCTAGCTAACAGCTAGAGGAGAACACCTCGAGCAATTCCTAGAGTTGCTCTATAGCTATATTTTATCATAAGCAAAAAGAAATCCGCTTTCGTGAAGTGGATTTCTTCTCAAACTTAGCTCTTCTTTAACACTTACTTTTTAAAAGAAGAAAATTAAAGCGTCAGTCTATTAGTTCGCTTTCTGCCAGCGAGCGATTGCATCCTCGATAACCTTGGTTGCATCCTCTACGCCGAAGAAGCCCTTTACGTGAGTAGTGCCAGGTTTCTTGAGATCCTTGTAATGATTGAAGTGGAATTCAATCTGCTCAATAGTGCGCTTTGGCAAGTCTTCGAGAGACTTAATTGCATCACCATTATTGCGATCATCATCAACAACACAGATAATCTTATCATCGACTTCGCCGTCATCCTCAAACTTCATTACACCAAGAACACGAGCCTTGAGGTAAATACCAGTCGTAAGAGGCTGGTCGGTGATTACAAGAGCGTCAAGCTCATCGCCGTCTTCATCGAGCGTCTGTGGAATGAAACCATAGTTGCAAGGCTTTGCAAATGCGATTGGCTCAATGCGGTCAAGCATGAAGCAAGCGCGCTTGCGATCCCACTCAATCTTGTGGTTGCTGCCGGTTGGGATTTCGATAACAACGTTAATCGTACCTTCTTTGTACTCACCAGGATTCAAAATCTGATTAAAAT
>JAHKZT010000126.1 GCA_020626475.1 bacterium | reverse complement strand
GATCAATTTTGTGTTTGAGACCGGTACGGTAAAGAATCGCCTCGGAAGTGGTAGTCTTACCAGCATCGATGTGCGCGATAATACCGATATTGCGGTACTTTGACAAGTCAGTGACTTTTTCGTTTGCCATATGTTTCCTTATTAGTTAATATTTTGAGCCATTAGTAATAATAGCCCCTGCTTAGTGCTTTGGATATATATTAACATATTTTTATACCAATGAAAAGAAAAAGCGCCCCAGATAATCACCGGGGCGCAGAGCCAGTTCAATCCTTATCGGACCGCCTGGACACAAGGACGCCAATCGTGGCGGCAACTACTCCAACAATGACAGCCCCCAGCAGCCAAAACAGCGCTGAGTGCTTTCCGCAATTGCAGCATTCGTCGTCGAAATCATAGTCATCGTCATCATCGAAGGATACATTGCTATAGCGCTCAGCCTGCATATCCTCGTCTGCTTCGGGCGTATCTTTCAGAACACCCTCATCCTCAAGTTCCGCTGCGAGCTTTTCGCCCATTTCTTCGTATTTCTTCTTTACTTCACTCATTTTTACACCAAACCTTTCTTAATAATTATTTCGAAAACATTTGTGCGACTTTCCTGATGCACTTTGCAATCAGGACCACCGAGACCGAGACGACAGCGAGGCTGCCAAAGATGAGTGCCCATACGAATGCAGCGCCAGCGGCGGCTGTTTCGTATTCGTCTGGCGACATGTGACCGTTATAGTCGAACATGTCGAGCGGATAATCGGGTGGACTTTGACCACGTGCGAGCTTTTTGCTTTGCCTCATTGCATTTTCCCTCCTTGCATAGATTTAGCAAAAGCTATGTCATAGTTATAACATTATTTTGTATGTTTTACAAGTGAGCCTGCGCAATAAAAACCAGCCCCCACGAGAGGGGCTGGCTTTTTGTATTTCTCGTAGACGAGGACTAGCCGCGTGCAAAGTGTGCGAATGCACGGTTTGCTTCGGCCATGCGATGACAGTCTTCTTTCTTCTTGAAGGCTGCACCAGCTTCATTGTAAGCATCAACGATTTCTGCTTCGAGGCGCTTTGCATATGGCATGCCAGAGCGTGCGCGAGCGGCCTGAACCATCCAGCTCATTGCGAAATGCAACTGGCGATGACCAGCGATTGGGAATGGAATCTGGTAGTTAGCACCACC
>JAHKZT010000125.1 GCA_020626475.1 bacterium | reverse complement strand
CCAAAAGCCAAGAAGGCTCCTAAAGACAAAAAACCGACCGACAAACTAGCAGACAAGACCGCAACGACTAAATTCTTGCAGCATATTTTTGGTGATGCTCAGAAGAAAACTCTTCATCGCCTCCAGAAGCGCGTAGCAGAGATTAATCGTCTTGCCGGTAAATATTCCGAGATGGATGAAGATGAGCTCAGAAAGCAGACCGCAGAGCTCAAAAAGCGTTTCGAAAAGCTCAATAAGCAAGCTCAGGCAAAAGCGGCTGTCGAAAAAGTCAAAGCCGAAAGCAAAAAGGCAGACAAGAAATCCGACAAGAAGGCTAAAAAGACTAAGAAGGTCGACAAAAAAGCCCAGATTGCAGCAGACAATAAGGTCCTCGATCAGATTCTCCCAGAGGCCTTTGCGCTCGTTCGTGAAGCAAGTGACCGTGTCCTCGGTCTTCGTCCATTTGATGTTCAGCTCATCGGTGGTATGGTTCTCCATGAAGGCAATGTGGCTGAGATGAAGACCGGTGAAGGTAAGACTCTCGTTGCGACCCTTCCTGTCTATTTGAATGCGCTTACTGGCCGCGGCGTTCATGTCGTGACTGTCAACGACTACCTTGCTCAGCGTGATGCCGGCTGGATGGGTGAGCTCTATGACTTCCTCGGGCTCACTGTCGGTGTTATTATTAATGAAGCAAGCTTTGTCTACGATAAAGAATACGAAAACGAAGATCATGACGATCCTCGTATGAAGCACCTCAAGCCTGCTACTCGTAAAGAGGCTTATATGTGTGACGTCACCTATGGTACGAACAATGAGTTTGGCTTCGACTATCTTCGCGACAACATGGTCAAGGATGCTCAGTATCTCCGCCAGCGCGAACTAAACTTCGCGATCGTCGATGAGGTCGACTCCATCTTGATTGATGAGGCTCGTACGCCACTTATTATCTCCGCTCCAGCTGCAGATAACCCAGAGAGCTACTATCAGTTCGCTAAGGTTTGCGCTCAGCTTTCCGACGAAGATTATATAGTCGATGAAAAGCGCCGCACGGTTTCCTTGACCGACGCTGGTGTTGAGAAAGTCCAGAAGATTCTTGGCGTCGAGACTCTCTATAGCACTGAAAATACCCGCATTGTTTATCATCTCGAGCAGGCTCTCCGCGCAGAGACCCTCTTTAAGCGCGATAAGGATTATGTTGTTACTAACTCCGGTGAAGTAATGATTGTCGATGAGCACACCGGTCGCCTT
>JAHKZT010000124.1 GCA_020626475.1 bacterium | reverse complement strand
CTAAAAGGTAAACTCCAGGAAATTGAAGACGAGATTGAATCTAATCTTTGGATTCTTGGTGATCTTTTGGATGATTTTGATACGGCATCATTCTTGACTGATGAGGCCTTAAAATCTAGCACCTTTTATGCCTGCCAGGTTGCACGTATGTCGTTGGCGTATGCAATGTTGGGTTTTGATGTGGCGGCGCTGGTTGTCTCGGCCGAGGCGGCCGCAACTGGGGCGTCTGCCGGTTTTGCTAGTGGTGCTGGTCTTTGTGCTGCAACGGTTCTTTTTGCCGAAGTCGCGCCGGTTTGTGGGGCGATAGGTGGTATTATAGGCGGTATTGTTGGCTTTTTCGCTGGCGAGGGCAGTAAAGAAGCAATCAAAAAAGTAATAAAAATGGCGATTAGTTGGATAGGCTCACTTGTAGTGTCGTGGGCGGCATCTCATGTGGCAGGCTTCCTTGTGACGATGCTAGAACGCAATGCGGTCAACAAGTTCTTCGGTGAAGATCTTGGTAATGCAATAATGTCTGGCTCGCACGCCATTATGGCGGACAACCACCGGAGTAGTGGCGGTCTTCTGGCAGATAAAGAGGGATACATGGCGATGTTGATTCATCAAGATGTTGTTAATGCGGAAGAGGCTGAGAGCGATCGTCTCGCGCGTAGTCCTTTTGATATTACGTCACAGAATACCTTTGCGGGGCAGCTGGCCGCTACACTAACGCCAGTACTTTGGCAATCTGACTCGTTATTGGATACGGTTGGTAAATTTGGCAGTACGATTCGGAACTCTGCCAAGGTGTTCATGCCGACGGTGAGCGCCTATGATGCGGCACAGAAGGCAGATTATGCTAAGGACTGGACGGAGAATAACTGCGAAAACCTCGCTTCGATAGGTGTGGTTGGTGATGAATTCTGTAATCCGTATATTGTGACGGATTTTGACACGATGTTTACGGATGATTCTGAAGACGAAGAGATTGAAACGGCAAGAAATACGCCATATCAAATCATTCAGGCGGTAGGACAATCGAACTTTGCGGATAATATTGATGATACGGAAAATCCGAAAATCAGAGAAGGTTCTGAGCTTGCTGACTATATCATGTATTGTAGCGAGCGCGAATCTGCCTTTGGTTATGCGGATGAAAATATTGCTGGTAATTACGACATTCAGGAAAACGATGTTTGGGGTATGATTGATATTGTAAGCGATTTTCGTGACGCGCATAGTGGTGATGAGATATTGGGGCATTTTGG
>JAHKZT010000123.1 GCA_020626475.1 bacterium | reverse complement strand
TCGTCTCGATATGGCGGCTATTTCTATCATACGACACATCATATCTAACCTTAGAATCGGGATACTCTTTTATTTCAATATTTATCGTTGCGCCGTTCTTGAGAGTCATCCTATATTCGTCGTCGCCGACGCCAACAAGCTCATTCATTCTTTCCGAAGCCAGATCGGTGCATTCGTTAATATAATCCACCGCATCGTCATAGGTATCAAAAGAATAGCCTGACTTAGTTGTTCCCAGTGAATACACTACTACGTATTTCATTGTTTATGATCCTGACATCCGTAATAAACGCTCGGCATAGTGAACGTCTTGTCACCATACCCCATCTTTGAATCTGGAGGAGTGGAAGACTTTCCTTCCCACGCAACGGCATACCACGGAAAAGTGGGCAACCCCCACGAGTTTTTCTCGCCACTATTCGCTAAAGAATGGCAATACTTAAAAGTCATATTATATCTACTCTGCAAACTTTTACACTCAGAACTATTTTCATTATCAGTGCAAATATTAATTACTTTGTCTAATCGCTCTCTAATCCTGTCTCTCGATGGCCATGGCCAAAAATCAGAATTATACCACGCGACCGATGCTAAAACTATTGCCAGAATAATATAGACTGCCTTCTTCTTGTAAAAAGGCTTCTTTTGATTGAGTGGCTTCTTCTTTTCTATAACACTAGGAGTTGAATGATATGATGTTGCCATATCGTACTTCACCGATTACTTTTTGTAATTATAGCACAAACGGTTTAAAATGTCAATAGAATGACGGGTTGGCCTAGATAGCGACTATGCTACGGTTTATATTTATTATTCTTCTACATCGAAAATTTAGATAGATAGTTCCGTAATCCGTCGTCACAATAACATTCTTTAGCATGCGGACTCTTTCGTTCGCTCTACTGTCAGTGCCCTTTATCTAACCGAATTGTGTTTGAGCAACCGCGATTATGCGGCTTCCAGTTTGTGCAGCCAAGGAATTCTCCGTAAACACCTTTTCTCTTGACCATAAAGCCACTTCCGCATCTACTGCAATGAATATGATACTTTAAAATACTTACATCCTTGTATGATTGATTGCATTGCGGATAATGCGAACACCCCAAGAATTGCTCGCCCGTAGTGCCGTTTCGTCTCACAACGAGTTTGCCAGTCTCGCACCAAGGACAATTTACTTGTTTGCTGCTATTACCGTCATCGGACAAAACATACTGATTGTCGTTTAGCATCTCCATAAAGAACTCTGATTCATTAGTGCTAGGCGACAGTAAG
>JAHKZT010000122.1 GCA_020626475.1 bacterium | reverse complement strand
CAATTTGGTCGGAAGAAATTTCGCAGCGAATTACATTGCTGCCAGCTGGAAATAGCTGCGAGAACTTTTTGAGCGCATCGTAAATCGGCGTGAGGATGAAATCATCGCCGGCTTTATTCATAATGACTGGACTAGCACAATAGTTACCGCAATAGCTCGGGCCACCCTGCCAGGACAGCAGCATATTCCAATCAAGCCAAGCACTGGCGCCGGTATTAATATCTGACATAAGCTCACGATAATATGGATTGGAAGCATTCGCCCAATTTTCTGGCACATAGTCAGAATGGCCGCAGCACATCTCAGAACTTAGCAACATTAGGTTTGGATACTTTTGGCGAACTGCCCACATTTTTTCTGGATATGTGCCGTTATACCAGTGATAGCAAAGACCGGCGACTTTTTTGTTGTGGCCATATTCCGTAACATATCCGCCGTTTAGAAGCCTGTCTGCAACCTGCTCAAATTTCGCTTTGTTATGATCCCAGAGCAAAAGCTGAAGGTCATAATCGGCGAGTTCGCGCGCGAGATATTTATAGGCGAGGCGGCGCTGGCCGCGATAAGAAAAGAGGCAGGATTCCCACTTTTGAATCGCATGCGGTTCGTTTTGTGGCGAGAGGTAATCGACTCTAATACCCTCCGCAGCATAAGCGTCGAGCCACTTGCGGATATATTTAGCATAGCGGCCGTAGCGCCAAGGCTTGAGCGTACCGCCAAAACGCGTCATATGCGTAGTCTTGAGGCAGCTTGGCGGCGACCATGGAGCAGCAATAACTTTGAGGTCTTTTGCGGCGACAACTTTTTTGAGCATCGGCAAAATTAGCTCACGATCATGATCAATAGAAAAATCTCTGAGACTGCGTTTCTTAGTATATTCGTATGGCGCGAGACAAAAATCGTTGCTACCGATGCTGATGCGAAGCCAGCGATAGTCTGCGCCATTTGCGCCATAGTATGCATCGATAAACTTCTGTTGTTTTTCTGGGCTGAGTTTAGCAAAATTATAGGCAACCGCCTCCGTAATTGCGCCGCCAATGCCCTGCCAGATACCTAATTCGATGTCCGCCCTGACGGTAATAGTAGTTTTCATTTTTAGTGAATCAAAAGCAGCCAAACCATCGCCGGCATAGTTATGAGCGAAAGCAATGTAGAAATCGTAACGAGCTCAGAAGCCTCGATGTCATTACCGCCATATTTTGCGGCGAAGAGGCCGAGGCTAGTTGCAGTCGGAAGGGTCTGAATAATCGTACAAACAATGATAACTTCGTCTGGGAAATTTAGAAAAGCGAGCAAGAAAT
>JAHKZT010000121.1 GCA_020626475.1 bacterium | reverse complement strand
AATGAGCCGAGGGACTTCCTTTACGTAAAGTACAGAGAGGTAATAATCAAAAGATGTGGAACGATGAGAAAATCGGTGCGAAAGTGTTTGCTACGGTTGACATCAACTTAATTGCGATATCAAGTGCTACACCGACGACGTCTTTTCTCGTATCTCCGACCGTGTCGCCTACAACGGCTGCTTTGTGAGCGGCTGAACCTTTAGCGTGTCCGGGTAGGAGTCCAGATTCAATGAACTTCTTGCCGTTATCGAACGCGCCGCCGGAGTTACCCATAAAGATAGCCTTCGGTATTGCGACAATTGTTGCTCCGACAAGGATGCCGCCAACGAATTCGGCGCCGAATAGAATTCCACCAATGGCCGGTACGAAGAGTGCGAGCAAAGCAGGCGCAAGCATCTTGTGAAGTGCGTGCGTTGCTGCAAGGCTAATGCATCTTTCGTAGTCGGGTTTTTCGGTTCCAGTAAGGATACCAGGGTGTTCATTAAACTGACGTTCGCCTTCGTCTGCGAGTAATTTCGCTGCGATAATCGTATTGTCGGTAAGTAATGCTGAGAAATACTCAATGATTGCGCCGCCGAGAATTGCTCCGGCGATAACGATGTAAGCTGCAATATTAAGCGTAGGTACGCCCGCACTATAGCTACCAACGTAAGCAAATATCAAGGATACTGTTGCGAAGGCGGCTGAGCCGATTGCGAAGCCTTTACCGATGGCTGCAGTTGTGTTTCCTACGGCATCGAGTTTATCTGTGATTGCACGAATATGCTCGTCGAGATGACAGCTTTCCGCAATTCCGCCTGCATTGTCTGCAATAGGGCCGAATGCATCAATTGAAACTGTCGTTCCGACAAAACTCAGCATGCCGAGTGCTGCGATTGCGATACCGTAGATACCGCAAGTGAGCCCTGAAATAATCAGAGCTAAACAGATTGTTCCGATTGGTGCTAAGCAGGATCTAGATCCGATTGCGTCACCTTTTGTGATGACGAAAGCATCTCCTTCGGTTGCCATTTTTGCGAGTTCTTTGACTGGCTTGTAATCTGTGCCAGTGTAGTACTCTGTGATCTTTCCGATTGCGACACCGCTAACGATGCCGAGTACGGATGCGAGCCAAGGCGAAATCCAGCCGAGCTTAAAGCTGTCGTAGACTTCGATATTGCCGAACAATATTCTGGAAGTTACGAAGCCTGCCGCAATAGCTAGAAATGCTGAAATATAGGTTGCCATGTCGAGCTCTTTTGACGGATGGTCGCTTGCCTTATGAAGCAGAGCGTAACCAACGCCGATAATGCTGCCGAGCAGACCTGCGCCTG
>JAHKZT010000120.1 GCA_020626475.1 bacterium | reverse complement strand
CCCCTAAAGAGGGTACACTGAAGCTATTTAAAGAGATAATAAAAAGAAATGCGGCCAAAAATTTATCCGACACAAATAGGGATATTAAGAATTGCCGTAATGAATTATCGAGAATAGATGACAAATTAAATAAAACCATTGACGCATTTCTAAATGGCGATATAAGCCGCGAAGAGAAAGACCATTTTTCTAAAGACCTAAAGATTAAGCGTGGCCAAATAGAGATGACCATCGATAAATATGAAAAAATCCAACAGCTAAACGAGGCAACTATCGATTACATATGTAATTTCGCTACAATGCCAGCAAAGATGTGGAGAAATGCTTCATTGGAAGCTCGCCAGGCGTTTCAGGAAATTCTTTTTCCGAAAGGACTTCATTACGATATTTTAGAGAAAAAGTATGGAACGGACGACTTAAGCCCATTCTACTCTGTTATTTGCGACAAAAACGAGCCAGAAACTGACTCGAACTCTCGTATGGTACACCCGGCGGGAGTCGAACCCACGACACCTGGTACCGGAAACCAGTGCTCTATCCACTGAGCTACGGGTGCACGCTAGTCAAAAAATGGTACACCCGACAGGATTCGAACCTGTGACACCTAGTTCCGAAGACTAGTGCTCTAATCCACTGAGCTACGGGTGCACTTCCCTAATTATAACACGCGTCGCCCTGTTTTGCCCTTGACAAAGCGCTTACGTTGTGCTATATTTATAAAGATTTTCACTCGGGCTTTTTATGTGCCCAAAAATTGTTCCTTAAGGAGGGTATGTACTATGAGTAATTTCTCAGAAGAAGAAAAAATCGTTTTGTTCCACACGAACAAGACCGATAGCATCCAGAAGTTGACAATGTTAGACAAGAGGACGATTGATATTCTCAATCTTTTCGACATCACCATCGTCAGCGATCTTTGCGAGCGCGTAGAAATCGGCAGCCGCATCGAGGGCATTCCTGATGCGGAAATGCAGAAACTTCGCACTATCGCTTCTTTCTATCAACAGCAGTGTGCTTGAGCCTTCAGGCACTGTTGTAGCTGCTTCTTTCTTTCCTTAGCCAAGCAGCTTCCTCCAAATAGTTCCCGCTCCTCGTCCATCGGAGCGGGAATTTTTATGCAGACGAAGAAGTAGCTGGCGGGGTTTTATATTTGTATTTTTCTCTGGATACTTTTTGCAGCAATTGTTCATTGCCAGGCTTCATGAGATTGCGCATATGGCCATTTGCAACATTGTAAACGCCCTGAGCGCCTACAACTCCAGCGGCAGCAGATAGGCTGCTATCCATCGTCGTCGCAAATTGTTCGGTAGTGAGTTTATCGAGATC
>JAHKZT010000012.1 GCA_020626475.1 bacterium | reverse complement strand
TAACGAGCGCCTGAATTTCAACAAGCAGAGGGCGCGTACCCTCGATGGTCGCCATAATAATACTGCCGTCGGTATTTTGACGCTCCGAAAGTAAAGCCTCAGACGGATTCTTGACTTCTACTAAGCCCTCGGTCGCCATTTCAAAAATAGCAACTTCATTCGTAGAACCAAAACGGTTTTTAACGGCGCGAATCGTCTTGAAGCCACCGTAGCGGTCGCCTTCAAAATTCAATACAACATCGACGAGATGTTCGAGTACCTTCGGACCGGCAAGCGTACCCTCCTTAGTGACATGGCCGACAATTATGACAGCAGTGCCGCTAGCCTTAGCAGCGCGAATAATAAGATTACCACAATTGCTAACCTGGCTGACTGTGCCAGGCGCCGAAGAAATCTCCGCCATCATCAAAGTCTGAATCGAGTCGACAATTACGAGATCATAGCCGTCTTCTTCGATAGTTTTCGCAATATCATTTGCAGAAGATGAGCTAGCAAAATGCAGTTTATCTGAGCTGGCACCAAGGCGAATCGCGCGCATTTTGACCTGCCCTGCCGATTCCTCGCCGGAAACATATAGTACTTTATGACCAGCACCGGAAATCGTGGCACAAATCTGCATTAAAATCGTAGACTTGCCCATGCCAGGCTGACCAGCCAACAAAGCAACGCCGCCAAGCAGGATACCGCCACCAAGCACACCATCAAGCTCAGGAAAACCAGTCTTCAAACGGCTCCCAGCGTCGGACGGCTCAATTTCGTTAATCGAAACAGCAGAGAGTTTTTTGCCAGAAACAGCAGCCTTCGACAATGCAGACTTTGCTTCTGCTTCAGTTGGTAATTCTTGTTCCAAAAGCGTATTCCATTCGCCACAATTTTCGCAACGCCCAGCCCATTTAACGTAGCTAGCGCCACAATTTTGACAGACGAATTTTGCTTTGGATTTTGCCATACTTATAGTTTAGCACGTATTGACTTTTTAAGCCGCTTGTGGTATAATTATAGGGTTAGCGTATATGCAAAAGTTCTTTTAAATCTTATCCGGAAGATTAGTCTTTTATGCGCTATGAATAGGAGGATATTCGTATGAAGAAATTTTATGTGCTAATTTGCATTATTTTTTCGCTTTTTGCTACAGCTTGCAATTCCAAATCAACAGAAGCTAGCGCCGAGGAGCCTAGCGTTAAATCCGTTCAGGCTGTCGAGTCTCCACTTCATTACGAGGAGTCGAAGCCAGAGTCGAGTTCAGAATCAGAGCTGGACAAAACGGCCGCCTACAAAGAGTCGTCTTACAGGAATTTCGACGGAAAAAGCGAGGCGGATTTCGTCACAGAAGACAAGGAATCATTCGACCTTGTCGCGATGATCGAAACAGCAGGTTGCGCCTATTATCTAGACGAAACAACTGGCAATTTTATAATTTCGCCAGTAGGCTACAGTCCGTCAGATGATTTTCGTATCGAAGTCCTAGTTGACAATGCGAAAATCGCGGGCGACGTCATCTCGCTCGGTAGACTAGCCGACAATAATTGGAACGAATCAGAACGCCACAATTCGGCGACCGATTTTACGACAAAGGCCACCATTGGCGCAAATACATTCATAATAGGCTATGACGAGCTCGATTATCTATATAGGCAGCTTCGAGTCTTAACGGCGCCTAGCGCCAAACTCGACGAGCTCAATCGTGCGATTTCTGCGGAAATCGCAAGCTATTATTCCTAATAAGAAAAAATACACCCGAGTACCGGAAACTCGGGTGTTTTTCTTGGCAAATTATTTTTCGATAACTTCGTCGATAATGCCGTATTCTTTAGCTTCTTTGGCAGACATCCAATTGTCGCGATCCATGTCTTTTTCGACCTGGGCAAGCGTCTTGCCGGTATTTTTTGCCATCATCTCGGCGAGGACCTTTTTGAGATAAATTCCCTCTTTGAGTGCGATTTCCTGATCGGTAATCTTGCCCTCAGTGCCAGAGCTTGGCTGATGAATCATAATACGCGCATTCGGAAGCGCAAAACGTTTGCCTTTAGCGCCAGCCGAGAGTAGCATCGCACCCATGGAAGCCTGCAGGCCGATACCAATCGTCTGAACATCCGGCTCGATATAGTTCATCGTATCGATAATTGCGAGGCCGTCATAAACGGAACCGCCAGGAGAATTAATATAGAGCTTAATGTCTTTTTTCGGATCTTCATAGGCAAGATGCAGAAGCTGAGCTATAACGATATTTGCAGTCGCAGAGTTGACTTCTTCGCCCATAAAAATCACACGCTCTTTGAGGAGGCGCGAATAAATATCATAGGCGCGCTCGCCGCGATTATTTTCTTCAATAACTGTTGGAACCAAATAATCTTTCATGATTCTATTATAGTAAATTAGCACTCAAAATACAAGAGTGCTAATTATCTTTAATTTCTTGGCCTTTATTAGTAGGCTTACTATTTATACTTTCCTGCAAATCGGAGTTGCGCACCACAATTGCGTTATATTCGCTTATCTTAGCATTCAATTCCGCCACTTCCACCTGTAGTTTTTCGTACTCAACTCTCAGCGCCTCTTGGCGTGCCTTTAGCTCGTCGTGTTTTCGAACAAACTCTTCCCTAGTCTTAAAACAGTTTAAAACTCGAGCGCATGAATTATACTCGTTCACGTCCTGAGTAAGTGTCTGATTGGCGGCCGTATATTCATCCATATGCTTTATATATGCTTCACGCTTTGTTGCGATTAGCTCTTTTAGTGTGGCGATTTTTTGCTGATTCTGTTCGAATGGTTCGCTGTATTTTTCATAAAAACCAACAACCTTCGAATGATTACGGAAATATTTCGCGTAATGCTTGCGCAAGACGCCCGACAGCTGATCCGGCTGAACAACTTGACCGACAACAGAATGCAATTCGCTCAAATCGCGGTTATCGGAATAGATCGCCATATTTTTTTGGACAGTCTCATTTTTTTCATATTCCGCATATAGCTCCGTAGACAAATCCGTTTTCTCGCTGTCTGATAAACGCACCCAAACCGCATGCAGTAATTCGTGCGCCAAAATCGATTGACGAATGCCATCAAGCTTCGCGTCCTCTACGTTATAGACGTAAATCCTTCCTCCGGGGTTCGTATGGCAGCCAAGTACAACGCCGCCTTCATAGTTATTATTGGTGCAGCTATTATTAAAAGCATCTCTGTCTTGCAATTCTGGGCGCGTAGCTTTGAGGATACGCATGCCGTCGTCCGTTAATTCGAGTTGCTCAATAATATCCGCGAGCTCGTCAGTAGCCTCATAGCCATTGCCGGCGACGCTATCCGTAATCGCCGTATAGTCTATTTGCGTCAACGCAAATGCGACAGCTGCCGCCAAAATTACAAATAAGATCCCTGCAACGATTTTGCTCTCATGCTTTTTGGCAGGCTTCTGCGGATGAGTAGTATCTGTCGGCTTATCGTCCGGAAGCGGCTCATTCAAAATAATGCCACGTTCGCTTTCAATAAAACCATTGGGATTATTTTGATCCATTAAATCAATTTTAGCATAAACGGCTTATTCGCGTGCTTTGACGAGAGTAAAGTTACCCTTTTGGAATTCGATTTTCGCAATATCGCCTTTGTCGAGCTTACCAGAAAGAATATTATCGGCGAGCAAAGTCTCAACCTCATCCTCAATCGTGCGACGCATCGGGCGCGCACCATTCTTGATATCGTAGCCTTTTTCGATAAGATGCTTGCGAGCACTAGGCGTGATAGTAAGACCAATTGATTTTGTAGCAAGGCGCTTCTTTAGGTCGCTAACCATATTATCAAAGATACGCTCAACATTCTTTTCGCTCAATGCATTGAATGTAACGATAGCGTCGAAACGGTTAATGAGTTCTGGGCGCATGAGTTTGCGAAGCGCTTTCATGGCAGCCGCTTCATTCGCATCATGTTCTGCCGCAAGCTCCTTTGCGTCATGCTTTGTCTTCGCCGTAAAGCCCATTTCTGATTCGCGATACATATCTTCTGCGCCGAGATTGGAAGTTAAAATAATAATTGAGTTATTAAACTTCACTTTCGTGCCCTGACCGTCAGTCAATTCGCCATCTTCGAGGATCTGAAGAAGGATATTAAAGACTTCCGGATGCGCTTTTTCGATTTCATCAAAGAGAACGACGGAATATGGATGGCGACGAATTTGCTCAGTAAGTTTACCGCCATCTTCGTAACCAACATAACCCGCTGGCGCACCGACAAGACGAGCAACATTATGTTTCTCGCCAAATTCAGACATATCAATTTTAATCAAAGCATCGTCGCCGCCAAATACTTCGCGCGCGATAGTTTTCGCGAGCTCAGTCTTACCGACGCCAGTAGGACCCATAAAGATGAACGAGCCAATTGGGCGATGGATGTCGGCAATGCCGGAACGGCCACGACGAATCGCCTTCGAAACAGCCTCGATTGCGGTATCCTGGCCGATGATTTCTTTTTGGAGATGACTTTCGAGATTCAAAAGCAATTCCTGCTCCGAGCCGCGCACACGACTAACTGGAATACCGGTTTTGAGACTGATTGCAGTAGCAAGATTATCGCTCGCGACGGCAGGCGCTTTGTCGAGATTTTCATTCGACTTTTTGAGTTTCTTTAGCTCAGCTTCGAGCTGCGCAGCGCGAGTCTTATATTCCGCCGCTTTTTCATAATCTTCCTTTTCGGCAGCCGCCTCAATCTTTTCTTGCAAACTTGCGAGTTCAATCTTGTTTTTCTTGTAGACACTGGCGCCAGCCTTATCGAGTGAGACGCGCGCAATTGCGCTAGCTTCATCAATTACATCGATAACTTTGTCTGGCATAAAACGATCAGAAATATAGCGTTCAGAAAGATTGATTGCTTCTTCGAGAATTTCGTCAGAAATCGTAACTTGATGGTGCTCTTCATAATGCTTTTTAATACCCTTCAAAATGCGAAGCGTAATAGTTGGCGAAGGCTCATTGACCATAACGGTCTGGAAGCGACGCGCAAGCGCTTTGTCTTTTTCGATATTTTTACGATATTCATCGAGTGTCGTTGCACCAATGAGCTTGAGTTGATTGCGCGCAAGAGCTGGCTTCAAGATATTCGCAGCATCCATGCTACCTTCTGCGCTGCCAGCACCAGCAAGCAAATGGAGCTCGTCAATAAATAGAATTACATCATCATTATCGACCGCTTCATCAATAATGCCTTTAATGCGCTCCTCGAACTCACCGCGGAATTTTGTGCCCGCAACAACAGAGCTAAGGTCGACTTGATAAATACGCTTGCCGATTAAAGCGCCAGGAACATCATTCTTTGCGATACGCATCGCAAGACCTTCGACAATAGCAGTTTTACCAACGCCAGCCTCACCGATGAGTACCGGATTAGACTTCGTACGGCGGCAAAGAACCGTTACAGCGCGTTCGATTTCTTGATCGCGGCCAATAACAGTATCGAGTTTGCCCTGCTTGGCCTGCTCAGTGAGATCCGTGCCAAATTTATTGAGCCAGCGAAAAGTTGGGCGTTTGCCAGCTTTGCGTTTTTGAGCTTCAAGCTTAGCTTCGTCAGCTTGCTTCTCAATGAGTTCCTCAATCTCGTTGGCGACCTTATCTAGGTCGACGTCAAGCTGATTCAGGAGAACGCTCGCGCGAGAATTTGGCTGGCGCAAAAGCGAGTAGACGATGTGCTCGGTGCCGACAATATCTAGACCATTTTCACGGACAAAATTTAATGACATACGGAGCGTTAAAACGGTTGCCTCAGAAAGAGACATCATTGCCATCGGCGCAGCCGGAACATCAACTGCAACTTTGCCTTGTGCACGCTCGATTTGATCGAGGTCGACGCCCTCGTTAGATAGAATCTTTGCACCAGTTGAAGTGTCCTGAGCCATTATTCCCATCAAGAGGTGCTCGGTACCCATATAGCCCTGATTGTAACGTTTGGAATAAAAGTCAGCTTTCTGCAACGCAAAGCGCGCATTTTCGCTGAGATGATTCATGATTTCACTAAATTCGTCTACCATATACCCCTATTATAGTAAATTAGCACTCACAATGCAAGAGTGCTAATTTATAAAATATAAGCCCTCTTTCGCCAGCCGAAAAACGTACTATATTTTACAAATTAGTTATGTTATATTATGGTAATAGTTTTTTCAAAATATGCCCAGGGAGGAGGTGAAGTTGATACTATGGACATTCCCTTGCAATTTGCAACCATTATTGGACTTATCTTCATAATAATCGTTCTTACGCAACTGTGGCAACATTTCTTCGTAGTTTTACCCAAAAAGCGCCGCCGCCAAGAACTGCTCGCCGCACTAAACGTGCTCGATGAAACTAGTCCAGAATGATTGCCAGCAACACCTGCCAGACAGTTACTGTCTGGCTTTTTATTCGCCTAGCAGTTCGAGGAATTTCGCCTCATCAATTACTTCGGTGCCGTATTTGGCGGCTTTTTCGAGCTTAGATTTACCGGTATTATGCCCAGCTACGAGATAAGTAGTAGTTTTTACAACGGAGCTGTGGAATTCTCCGCCAAGCGAACGAATCTTCTCTGCCGCCGCATCGCGCCCCATCGAATCTAGAGTGCCAGTAACAACAAAAGAAAGCCCATTCAATTTTCCATTCGAAGTATCTAAGTAAACTGGCTCAACGCCAAGTTCTTTAAGCCTATCTAGCAACGCTAAATTATCTTCGTCGGCAAAGAAAGCAAGGATAGACTCGGCAACGATTTTGCCGATACCAGGCATCTCGAGAAGCTCCGATTCGGTCGCATCGCGCAAAGCTTCAAGAGTCTTAAAGTGCGCCGCAAGATCTATTGCAGTTTGCGTGCCAATATGACGAATGCCGATTGCCGTAATAAAACGAGCGAGTGGTGGATTTTTGCTCGCTTGAATATTGTCCACGAGTTTATGAGCAGAAATCTCAGCAAAACGATCAAGTGCTTCGACTTGACCGGCCGTCAAAGTATACAAATCCGCAATCGATCCAACAAGGCCGGCGTCGATTAATGCTTCAACATTTTTCTCGCCAAGCCCCTCGATATTTAGCGCAGATTTGCTGGCATAGTATTCTACGGCACGCTTTAGCATTTCGCCAGCATTGCTACCCTTCACGCGATATACAACTTCGCCAACTGGGCGCTCGAATTCGAGCTCCGGATATTGCTCGGCAAGTGCTTTTTCATAATTATAAGCCTCCGAGTTGCTCGGACGAAGTTCAGTTAAAACACGATTAACCTGCGGAATAATATCGCCAGCCTTGTAAATAATTACCGTATCGCCAATACGAATATCTAGACGCGCGATTTCATCGGCATTATGGAGCGAAGCGTGACGGACGGTCGAGCCAGCAACCTGAACCGGATCAAAAACCGCTACTGGCGTCGCCGCACCGGTACGGCCAATAGAAATAACAATGTCTTTTACTGTCGTTGCTACCTCTTCGGCTGGATACTTAAACGCAACTGCTGCGCGCGGAGTCTTGCCGACGATACCGAGCGCTTGGTAGACCTTGCGATCATTCACCTTAATTACAGCGCCATCAGTGCCAAACGGAAGATTCTGACGAGTCTCGTTCAGACCGTTGATAAAGTCCATCGTTTCGCGCAAATTATTATAAATATGCTGCTGACCAGAAATGCGAAAACCGAGCTTCTGCAAACGCTCGTAAACTTCGGAATTCTTTGGAAGATTCGGCGAAACCATATCGTAAGCCATAAACTTTAGCGGACGAGAGGCGGCAATTTTTGGATCGAGCTGACGAATTGTACCGGCCGCTAGGTTGCGCGGATTAGCAAACTCAGGTTTGCCCTTTGCGCGCTGCTGTTCGTTAAGTTTATCGAAATCTGCCTTGAAAATCACGACTTCGCCACGCACTTCAGTATGCTCTTTCTGATCAATTGAAAGCGGGACATTCTCGATTGTGCGGACATTCATCGTAACGTCCTCACCAACCTTGCCGTCGCCGCGTGTTACGGCCTGCTTCAATAAGCCGTCTTCGTAGATGAGCGCCATCGCAAGACCATCCATCTTAATATCGACAAATAATTCTGGCTTAACTGCGCCAAGTTTAGCGATACGATCGAGCCAATCAGCAACTTCCGCTTCCGAGAAAACATCGGCAAGCGAAATCATACGCTCGGCGTGTGCGACTTTTTGGAATTTATCGAGCGCCTGGCCTGCAACACGCTGCGTTGGTGAATCTGGCGTGATTAATTCTGGATATTTTTCTTCTAATTGCGCCAACTCGTGCTTTAGGCTATCCGCCGCAGCCTCAGACATAATTGATTCGTCGAGGACGTGATAGTGATAGCGATAATCGTTAATTAGATCACGGAGCTTTGCGACGCGCTCACGCACATCATTCGGGATCATCGAGCATCCTTCTATAGAAGAGATAGATATACGCAGTGATGTAGATAATCGTAAAGACGGTCATGATTTGAAGTAGGAAGGACACAAACGGTACGCCTTCAAGCCATTCAATGTTTTGCTTGAGGAACAAATCTAGATAGATGAGTGGAAGCATTACGATAACCCAAATAACCGCAACAAATACAATCGAGAATAGAACGCGAATAATGAATTTGGTGCGGCGCCCTTGAATTAAATCAGTCGTAGCATTAACAGCCTGCATTGGATAAATGCCTGGTACGGTAGTAGCGCAAATCGCCAAGATTGAGCCTGGCAACAGGTAGGCGGAAAGCAATAGGAGTAGGCTGCCGAATAGCCAGAATAAGAATGCATAAAGCGGCTGCGACAAGAAATCCGTCGCGAGTGCCGTCGAGTAAACAATCATAAAGATAAAGATAGGAATCATATGAATAAAAACGAGAATCAAAACTAGCATCGTAGAGATTAATGGCGTAAGTGCGTTATATAAACCATCGCGCAAACGCGGATGGTTCCCTGCCATTAGATGACGCAAGTAATAAATCGTAACGAGAATAGTTACGGCGCCAAAGAAGAAGGCAAAGACCTGCTGAACTTCTGTCATGCCCTTCGTAAGACCGCCAGTCGTTACAGTCGAAATCAGCAAAAGACCAGATTTTGCAAGACGTCCAATTTCGCCATACTGCAATACTTCGCTCGATTCATCAATGCTATCCTGAACAGTCTGATATGTTTCTTCGCTCATAAGTCCAACGAAGATAATGTTCATCGCAACAATGATAATTAGAAAGCCGAAGAATAACTTCCAGTTCTTAAAAATAATCTTAAGCGTGCTCATCGCATGCGCAACAAGGCCCGGAGCCTGCAAGCCGCGGCTATAATCCTCGCGATAACTGCGTTTAAAGCTATGGTGAAGTTTTAGACGCTCGCGTTTTTTGCTCCAAATTTTTTCACGCTCTGCATAGAAAGCCTCTTTGAAGCTTTTACGTGGTTTTTTGGTTTTTTCGGACTTATTTTTTCGCATTTTCGAGCCTTTCTATACGCGCCTCAAGTGGAGGGTGAGTTGCAAACAATTTACTGATAACGGATTTTTTGAGCGGACCTGCAATAAATAGCGCTTCTGCTGCGACATTCTGCTGACGCATTGGACGATGATGGGTATCCAACTTACGCAAAGCGGAAATCATGTCGTCAGTATCGGTCAATGAAGCAGATGAGGCATCGGCAAGATATTCGCGCTGACGTGAAATTGCGAGCTGAATCATCGTTGCGACGAATGGCGCCAGAATCAAAGTAACTAGCGCGAACAATACGCCAACCGGAGAATTATCCTCTTCATCACGGTCGCTCCAGAATAGCATACGAAGACCCATATCGGAAATAAGACCAACAATCGAAGCTAGACCGAAGACGATCATATTCACGCGAATGTCATAGTTCTTTACGTGCGACATTTCATGCCCCATAACAGCGCGAAGTTCTTTGTCGTCCATGATTTCTAGTAAACCCGTGGTTGCTGCTACGCACGCATGCTGAGGATCGCGGCCAGTCGCAAAGGCATTCGGTGCCGGATCATTAATAATATAGACCTTCGGCATCGGCAACTTTGCATCATCTGCTAACTGTTGCACGATTTTGTAATAACGCGGATTTTCAACTTTTTCGATTTGACGCGCACCGGTACCGAGAATTGCTAGTTTATCGGCAAGAAAATACTGTATTAGTGCATAGGCGCCAGAAATAATCGCAGTAGTAATAAGAATCGAGGTATTGTCGTAGAGCCATGCAAATAGACCACCAATCAAAGAAATGAAGGCCACAAAAACAATGATAATGAAAATAGTGTTGCGTTTATTCTGCGCGATTTGTTTGCGCATGGAAACTGCCATATACATTATTATACCACGCTACTTGCGATAGATTTCGCCTAGCTCATCATTAATTTCGAGCACAAACAAAGATGGATGCTTCGCGTCGGCGATTAGAAATGTCTGCTCGCGAGCGCGCGTAATGGCCACATAAAATAAGCGTCGCTCTTCAGCATAGGCAAAGTCTTCTTCTGGCGCCAACAGCACATCAATGAGCGGATCGAGCGGCTTCGTAGCCGGCATACCAGTCGCACGCGAACTCATATTCAAAACTATTACAATATCGCGCGTAATGCCTTTTGATTTATGCATTGAGCAAAATTCAAAATGTAGCGTGTTGCGCCAATTTATATCATAGGTCTGATTACTTAATGGCGTAATATTTATATGACTAGATTTTAGGCGCTCAATATCGTGGTTATAGCGAGAGATTATTTGAACGCTTTTCTGCGATAAATACTCAACTCCAAGTATTTCGATTATTTGATCAAGCGCATCCACATCACTGCTAGCATCTTTGCTAAGTATGATTGAAATCGGCGTGCGCATATGCATGCTGGCGCGCACGTTTTTGCGGACCTGGAGACGATTCTGTTCGATAAAATCACTACTAATTTTCGTTGTCGGCTTACCGAAACGATGTGTAGTTTCAATTAAGCTTCGCTTGGTTTTCCGATTAAAGAAGGTCTCAAAATTGCGAATCAAATCCAAATCGCTGCCCGCAAAACGATAGATTGACTGCCAATCATCGCCTACCGCAAATAATCTACAGCCCGCACTATTATCTAAAATTGCCCGAATGAGTCGTTGACGATTCGGCGACAAATCCTGTACCTCATCGAGTAAAATATACTCATAATTCATTTTTCCTCGACCGCTTTCGACTGATTCTGTAGCGAAATTTATCATGTCGGAAAAATCGATTCTATTTTGCGATTGCAAAAAGTTGTTATATTTCGGCAAAACATCGTTTATTATTCCCAGAAAATGTTTTGCGCGAGAAAGCTGCTTCTTATCCTTATTTGATATTAATTGCTCAGAAATGTCTTGCAAATTTTTGCCACTATTTTTGTAAAGCAAAATAAAGCTACGAACGAGCGCAATAAGACCATCTAAATCTGGCACGATTTCAGTACACGGATTCGTTAAGGTACTGCGCCAAAAATCATTAAGCTCTGCGTCGCTAATCAATTCGCATTTCTCGCCACTTTGACGCAGGATATTTAATCCAAGGCTATGAAAAGTACGGATTTCTACTCCACTAATTGCGCAACGATCGATCAGTTCTTCAACTGTCTTTTTCGTAAAAGAAATGACAAGGATTCGTTCTGGTCGTATATGCAACTTCAGAACTAAATATTCAAGCTTTGCGAGCAGACTCATCGTCTTGCCAGACCCGGCCGACGCTAGCACTAGCTGCGCATCTTCGCAGGCTACTACCGCTTCTACTTGTTGGTGATCCAGCACACAATCACCCAGCTTCAATCCATGTATTTTTGCAAGAAAAACAAATATTCAATTATGTAGTCGCCGAATAAACTCTGGCAGCTTCTTGCGTTTGGAGTATTGAATATATTGCATAGTAAAATTGTGACGCAATTCACTCCATGCAACAAGCATAAGAATAACGTAAAACAAAAAGCTCCCGGGCTTATTCCGGGAGCAAGAGGTTAATAGAATAATTTGCCATACACGTGACCAATGGGCGCCGCAAATCCAACTGTCTCTTTTAACTGTTGCATAAATTCATCTGGATCGACGCCGCATTCTTCTGGCTTAAAATGCTGTCCGGCCGCAACCGATATAACGACAACACCGCGATTGACTCCTTCCTGAGTAACAATCATCGCTACCGCCGGATCCTTATCTGCGTCAAAGCTGCAATGCTCTCTAGTCGTACTGCCAACTACTCTCAGTACGCGATCGACAAGTTCGCTTTCCCTTTCTTCATTATACGCAACACCAAGCGACTTCGTAATAATGACCGGAGCATCAGGCTCACCGAGTGGCGTGCCTATAAATGAAGACACTCCAATCCCGAGCGTAACTCCGCCAGGAAACAAATCCGAAATCTCATCGAGCAAATAACCCTGCATGAATAGCAAATCTTGCATAACATCCATATGCAAACCTCCTTTAATGTACTTCTAAGTCTATAGGCTCCAATCTTTTAATTATATCATGCTTTTGCTAAAAAGTAAAGCCTCGGGCAGAGTTGCTCGAGGCTGTTAGCGGGGGACGGTTATTCCTGCGTATCAAAGACGATATCACCAAATAAGGTGCCATAATACCAGGCAGTATATGGATCGTCTTCGGGGCCATATTCCGCATCCTCGTCATAGAGAATATCGTTAAGCTCATGCTCAACATCTTCGACGAGTTCGGATTGTTGCGCGAGATCGAGATTTGTATCTACCGACAGCACAGAAATAAAGATAATACCAATGTACTCCTCCTCGCTCTCGACGCCGAAACAAAGAACTGGATACTTCTCTGTCGAATATGACACTTCTTGTCCGGCGACAATTTCCTTCGCCGCGCCTTCAATATCGTCAGTCAGTAATTCTAAATCCCGCTCAGCTACTGCCTCCCCATCTGAGCTAATGACGACGATTGTCGGATCCTCCAAAAGAATTGGATCTGATGGATTCACACAATCATAGAACTCTGAATAGCCAATCGCAATACGGCTATCAGGAAGAACCTTCTTGGCAACATAAGCTGCCAGATCTGCCATCGTCTGATAATCGAACCGTTCCTTCATCTTGAAAACTTCGCTCACTAGGACTACCTCCTTTTCGTATTTTTGAGCGAAAACAAAGAGCGGAATTGCCGCCCTTCGTAGAAGAATCATAGCATAAAAAATAGTACAGCCAAAGGTTAATTCTTTAAACCAAAAAGTGACTATGTCGGATATAAAACCGCCCTTTATGCGATAAGGGCGGTTAGTTTATAACTTACTCGTCTTCTTCTTTGGAATGATTGTTTTTTGATATGGTTTTAGCTTTCAATGACACAATTGAGAAAATGAAAAGAATAGCGACGGAAATAAATGTTAGATAATAACCGATGCTAAATTTCTGGTTAATCCCCCAACTTGAAGACGCAGAACCGAGAACAGACTGTCCGCATAGGATTAGAATCATATCGCCAATCGCTATTAGTCCTGTTAGTACGCCAAGTACTCCAGCCAGTTTCATTAAAGGCGCTTTGGAGGTCGCTAGACCTAAGATTGAGACTAATGAAATCAATATAATTATTCCTAGTAAAATCCATTGAGATGGATTGAAATATTTATCGAATCCATTTATCGACTCTTCTCTTCCGAATCCGGAAGCCGTTAGCCATGGGAGAAATAAGCCAATTAATGCCCCCATTACGCTAACAAGACAAATGATCCTAGGCCAAGCTTTAAATTTTTCCATTTTTATACTCCTTTACTTTTTTAAATTAGCTACTTCCGCTATCTTTTGATTACAGCGAGAAATAACTTCGAGGTAATATTTTAGGTCTTCGCTCGACAAGTTGTCGTCTAACTTATCGATTTTGCTACTCCAGTCTATCAATTCTTGCGACATCTTAGAGTAGTCGCCCATCATCGATGCAATATCGGCCGAGCTCGCATTTTTGTATTTCTTCATAAATGCCACGTAGCTATCCACCCATTTCTCGTAAGCGTCTAATGTATTCTTCCATTCCGCATTAGACTCGGTGGTCGAATTCGCGCTGTCCGTGGATGACGGGGTCGAGGAGTTATTACCAGAATTATCGTCGCTGTCCGTCGCACTAGATTTTTTCTCGGACAGCCAAGTCTTCTGACGGTTCGAAATGAGACGCTTATCGGTTTCAGATAAATTGTACTTAATTGTGACGTTTTTTGATAAGTATGTCTCGCCTTTATTCAATATGAGATCATCTGTCTTTTCAACGATTGATATTTTCATAGTAGTCTCAAACGAATCAGGCAACAACGTTGCGTCAAATTCCTCTGTTTGATAATAGTCCGACAGCGATCTATATCCATATGTTCCGCATTCAAACTTATCAGCATTTAATGAGCACTCATCAATATCGCTATATACTACAATTACATCGTCATATTTCGAGAATTCTCCAGAGATAATACGAGAGGCGCATTCTGTGCCATCGGAAGTATTGCAGTCAAATACGTACTCATCTTTATCGAATGACAATTTATAGTCTCTGTTGGCTTTAAAACCCTTAATTGCTACGGAGATAACAAAACAAATAGCACCAATTAATAATACGCCAAGTATTACCGTTAAAAACATATGCTTATACATAAAGCTAAATAGCTTGTTTTTCTTGCTCACTATAGTCCTCCTTTTAATTAATAGTGACGGCGCATATAAAAATGCGACCACGTACGTGTCGCTAAACATTCACAGGTCAAGTTTCAAAGCTCAATCTGCAACGCACATGGCCGCATTTTATGCTTT
>JAHKZT010000119.1 GCA_020626475.1 bacterium | reverse complement strand
ACACCGGTGGTGCTACTACCGACTGGATGGAGCAGGAAAAGGAACGTGGTATTACCATTACTTCCGCAGCTGTCACCGCTTACTGGAAGGGTCACAAGATTAATATTATCGATACTCCAGGCCACATCGACTTTACCGCTGAGGTCGAGCGTTCTCTTCGCGTTCTCGACGGCGCAGTCGTAGTCTTCGATGGCAAGATGGGTGTTGAGGCTCAGTCCGAGACTGTTTGGCGCCAGGCTGATAAGTATGGCGTTCCACGCATCTGCTTCGTAAACAAGATTAACCAGATTGGCGGCGATTTCTACAAATCCCTCGAATCTATTCACAAGCGCCTCAGCAAGAATGCATTCGCAATTCATCTCCCAATCGGCTTCGAAAAGGATATCTGTGGTGTTGTAGATCTTCTTACGATGAAGGCTTACACCTACAAAGATTATGCCGACCATGAGCTCGTTGAGGGCGAAATTCCAGCTGATATGGTCGAGAAGGCAAAGAATTATCGTTCTATGCTCGTCGAGGAAGCTGTTCAGGCAGACGAAGCTCTTATGGAAAAATTCTTCACTGAGGGCGAAGAAGCTATTACTGTTGATGAACTCAAGGCTGCTCTTCGCAAGCGTGTCATCGATGGTCAGTTCTTCCTAGTTACCGGCGGCGATGGTCGTGGTGTTATTGTCGAGAAGGTTCTCGACCTCATTACCGACTTCTTGCCAGCTCCAACTGATATTCCAGCAATTCTCGGTAAGAATCCTAAAACTGGTGAAGATATCGTTCGCCATAGCGATGAAAAAGAGCCGCTCACTGCGCTCGCATTCAAGATTGCAACCGATCCATTCGTCGGTAAGCTTATCTTCATCCGCGTCTACTCTGGTCGCCTAAGCTCTGGTAGCTACATTCTTAACGCTACTACCGGCGAGAAAGAGCGCGTTGGTCGTCTCGTTCGTATGTTTGCTGATAAGCGTGAAGATATTGAATCTATCGGCGCAGGTGATATTGCCGCTGTTGTAGGTCTCAAAGATACCACTACTGGTACCACTCTTTGCGATCCAGCACATCCTATTCACCTCGAGTCTATCGACTTCCCAGATCCACCTGTATCTATCGCTGTTGAACCAAAGTCCAAAGCAGATCAGGAAAAGATGGGTATTGGTCTCGGCAAGCTCGCAGAAGAGGATCCAACCTTCCGCGTTCGCTCCGATGAAGAATCCGGCCAGACCATTATTTCTGGTATGGGCGAGCTTCACCTCGATATTATTATCGATCGCTTGAAGCGTGAATTTAACGTTGAATGTAACACTGGTGAGCCTCAGGTTGCTTACCGCGAAACTATTCGTGGCACCGCAGAAGCTCAGGGTAAGCACATCAAGCAGTCCGGTGGTCGTGGTCAGTACGGTGATGTTTGGGTCAAGT
>JAHKZT010000118.1 GCA_020626475.1 bacterium | reverse complement strand
AAAGAAATTGTTCAAAAATATAATCCGTTTACTAAGCGTGCCCACATCGATATCTCCGACGGCACTCTCTCTCCTGAAGTCACCATCAATGAGACCGCCTGCTGGTGGCCAAAGGGCTGGCAAGTCGACATTCATATGATGACTGCCAATCCAGCCGCACACGTAGACAATCTTATCAAGCTTCATCCAAACCTCGTCATTTTTCACGCTGAAGCAAAAGATGATCTTCTTCCAATTTTCGAAACGCTCAAGCAGAACGGCATGAAGGTTGGCGTCGCCATTGTCAAAGGCGTCTATCCTCCTTCCATCAAAGCTATCCTCGAAGCTGCCGATCATGCCATGATCTTCTCTGGCAATATGGGTCAATATGGCGGCACCGCCGACTTGCTTCTCCTCGAGAAAGTTCCGCTCATTCAAGAAATTCATAGCGGTATCGAAATCGGTTGGGACGGCGGCATTAATATGGAAAACCTCCGTACAATCGTACATGGCGGCGTAACAGTACTCAATGTCGGCAGCGCTATCGCAAAATCTCCAGATCCACAAAAGACTTATACCATCATGATGCAAGAAACCGAAAAGGAGGATCCAATTTAATGGCACGTATCGTCAGTATTGGTGCTGCCCTGCAAGACGTCTACCTTATCGACCATGACGATTTCGGCACCAATAGTCGTGGTTTTTTCAATCAACTCGAGCTCGGCACTAAAGTAGATATCGACAAGGTCAAATTTAGTACCGGCGGCGGCGCAACCAATGCCGCTACAACTTTTGCTCGCTACGGCCATGAAACTATTTTTATGGGCTGCATCTCTAATGACCCAGCCGGCCAAGCCATTATTAATTCCCTCGACGATGAAGGTATTGATTCTAGTTACGTCACTTATCTCAACCGCCTACAGACCGGTTACTCTGTAGTACTCCTTGCCCCAAACGGCGAACGCACTATCTTGACCTGTCGTGGCGCAAGCGCACATTTTGATGCGCTCGAGCCAAAAGATCTCGATACGATCTATCCCGATTGGGTCTACTTTACCACTTTCCGCGGCGACATGGATATGCTCGATCAATTCTTTACCAAAGCCAAATCTCTTGGCGCCAAGATTATGTTCAACCCTGGCAACCTCGAGCTCCAGCATACTCGCAAACTTATCGGCCTTCTCTCTGACGTAGACGTTCTTCTCGTTAATAAGTGCGAGGCTCAAAAAGTCGTCGACGGACATATTCTCACTGAGCTCATCGCCAAAATAAAGAACTATGTTCCAAACGTAATCATTACCGACGGCAATCAAGGCGCCATCGCTACTGACGGCAAAGAAGTTTATCGTGCCGGACTCTACGAAGACGTCAAGATCAAAGATTCCACCGGTGCCGGCGATGCATTCGGTTCCGGCTTCCTCGCCGCCTATGCCGACGG
>JAHKZT010000117.1 GCA_020626475.1 bacterium | reverse complement strand
CGTCAAAGAAGATCTTTGTTACCCCATTTTCTTCGGCAACCAAAACCTTTCTAGCGATCTCGTTCATAAGATCACCTCCCTGAAATGTACTACGAGATAAAACTCGATGTAACTACATTTTAGCATAAAATAGTGTTTTTGTCAAGAATATGCAAAAAGAGCAGGTGTTTTTCCTGCTCTTTTGTTGCTCTTCGGGCTAGACGAGCTCGAATTCGGCTTTCATGTCGTCGAGGAGTTTTTGTTTGGTTTCGAGCTGAGACTTGGTTTCGTCGACGAGCTCTTTTGGCGCCTTTTCTACGTAGTTTGGGTTGCGGAGACGGGCTTCGAGCGTATTAATCTCTTGGCCAAGCTTGAGGATGCGGTCCTCGAGGTTCTTCTTGTACTTTGCGTGAAGGTCGGCTGGGATTTCAAGATAGATGTTTGGATGGCCGGCGATAGCAAGGTGGAGGCCCTTAGCGTCTTCTGGTTTAATCTGTGGTACACCTGGAGCCTTGGTGTAGTGCTGAATGAGGAGCTGGTTTTCGTAGACGAGTTTATCGTCGTAGAAAGCGATTGGATAGCTTCCGGCGCCTGGGAGGCTCTGGAAGTGACTTCTGACATTCGAGACGATTAACATTAGCTCTTCAAACTTCTTGGCCCTTGTGGCGTCAAATTCGAGCTCAGAAGGCCATTTTTGCGTGATACACATGCCCTCTGTCCAGCTAAGCGTCTGCCAAATGGTTTCGGTGACGAATGGCGCGAATGGATGAAGCATGATAAGGATGTCTTCGAGCGTGCGCTTGAGAAGGTTGGCATCTTTCCAAAGTTTTTCGCCTTCGAGGAACCAGTCGGCGTATTTGTTCCAGATGAGATCGTAGATAGCGTCACCTGCCTCGGCGAAGCGATATTTGCTGAGGAGGCGCTGGATTTCTTTGTTAGTAGCGTTGATTTCGCGGCAGATCCAGTCTTCGCCAAGATTGTCTACGACTACGTCTTTATCCTTGGTCTCGGAATTGTCGACCATATCCTGAATGAAGCGTGCGATGTTCCAAATCTTGTTGCAGAGGTTGCGGCTTGCGACGACTTTGCTGCTACTGAAGGCTTGGTTGACGCCGGCGCTGCGGCTAGCGATGAGGCCGAGGCGCAAAGCATCGGAACCGTACTGTGCGACGATTTCGATAGGATTGATAACGTTGCCCTTGGACTTGGACATCTTTTGGCCTTTTTCATCTAGGACCATACCATGCATATATACGTCTTTGAACGGAACTTCGCCAGTATTGTAGAGGCCGAGCATAATCATGCGACCAACCCATTGGAAGAGGAGGTCTGCGCCGGTTTCCATGACGCTAGTTGGATAGTGAGCTTTGCGCTCGCTAGTGGTGATGTATGGCCACTGGCCGGAGCTGAACCAAGTATCGAAGGTGTCTTCGTCGCGGCGATAAGTTTTGCCGCCCTT
>JAHKZT010000116.1 GCA_020626475.1 bacterium | reverse complement strand
CGGTGCATATCAAGCTCATTAAACGCATATTTCGTTATAGCGTCTGCGGCGCACGTAATTATGCCCTTGCCGGTATGATTTTTATCTAGCCAATAGCCGATTTCGCAGCTGCGATTTGTGTCGGAAAGATTATGCAAATCAATTGAGCCGGCAAATTCACCCTGATAAAAGATGTCGTAGCCTAGGACGGAGCCTTCATTGAAACATTTGATTTGTAAATCGGTAAAGTCTAGCATCTCTTTGAATTCTTTATAGAAATGCGCCCAAGGAAGCCATGGTAATAAATGCTCGCGGCTTGTAATGATGGCGTTATATTTAGCTTCGTCCGCGTCGTGCGAGAAGCGGCGCAGTACGATGTCTTTGCTGACTTTTATTTCTTCTGCTGGTTTAAAATCATTCATTTTTTGTGCTCCAAAGCAGTCTTAATATCTTCGATTTGGTCGCGTAGCTCTGCGGCGCGCTCGAATTCGAGATTGGCGGCAGCGAGCTGCATTTGCGTACTGAGCTCTTTGACGATTTGCGGCAATTCTTCGCGCGGAATCTTGCGGAGGTCGAGCTTATTACTCTTTTCTTTTTCCGGAATAATGGCGCGAAGGCCTTCAGTGATTTCTTTTGCAATTCCCTTCGGCGTAATGCCGTGATCTTTATTGTACTTTTGCTGAATCTCGCGGCGACGATAGGTTTCTTCAATGGCGCGCTGCATACTGCCAGTCATATTGTCGGCATACATGATAACTTTGCCTTCGACGTGACGAGCGGCGCGGCCGATGGTCTGAATAAGAGCCGATTCACTGCGTAGAAAGCCTTCTTTGTCGGCGTCAAGAATGGCAACGAGCGAGACTTCTGGTAAATCTAGGCCCTCGCGCAAGAGATTAATGCCAACGAGTACGTCGTAGGTGCCATTGCGGAGATCACGAAGGATGTCGCTACGTTCGAGCGTGTCGACGTCGCTGTGAATATAGGCGGTCTTAATTTTGAGGTCTTTAAGGTGCTCGGAGAGGTCCTCGGCCATGCGTTTAGTGAGGGTAGTAACGAGCACACGCTGACCCTTGGCGATGCGTTGGTCGATCTCTTCGACAAGGTCATCAATCTGATTTTCGCTGCCACGAACTTCGATCTCCGGATCGAGAAGACCGGTCGGACGAATGACTTGCTCGGCAGGCTTAGGACTGTGCGAGAGCTCGTATTCGCCTGGTGTGGCGGAAACATAAATAATTTTATTGATATGACGATCAAATTCGGCGAAGGTAAGTGGACGGTTATCGAGTGCGCTCGGCAGGCGGAAGCCATATTCGACGAGGGTTTCCTTGCGGGCGCGGTCGCCATTATACATACCGCGAATTTGCGGAATGGTCATATGCGACTCATCGACGAGACAAAGGAAATCTTCTGGGAAATAATCGAGGAGCGTGGCTGGCGGCTGACCTTGAGCGCGGCCGTCAATGTGACGAGAATAGTTTTCAAT
>JAHKZT010000115.1 GCA_020626475.1 bacterium | reverse complement strand
ACGCGGCGATAAAGATCGTTAAGATCGGAGGTTGCAAAGCGACCACCAGCAAGCGAAATCATTGGGCGTAGATCTGGAGGAATAACTGGAATAACGTTTAGAATGAGATCAGTTGGCTTAATACCTGCAGATTGCATACCCTCAAGCACCTTAAGGCGCTTCATGATCTTCTTCTGCTTCTGTCCCTTAGCTTCCTCTGCTTCTGCGTGAAGTTCGTCAATCAACTTATCGAGATCGATTTCCTTGAGAAGCTTCTCGATACCGCTAGCACCCATCTCAACAGTAATAAGGTCTTCGTAGCCCTTATCTTCGTCTTCGAGGTTACGATAATCGATTTCAGAAATAACTGCACCCTTCTTGAAGCCAGTGAGAACATTCTTCTCATGAAGATAGTTAGCTTCAAGCTCTTCGAGTTCTTTAGTCTGAGCTTCGGCGAGAGCCTTTACGTCTGCGCCGTCAGCCTTGCTTTCTTCAGCATAGCGAGCAGCAATTGCCTGACGTGCAACATCAGTCTGAGTTTCGAGATCCTCGAGACGCTTGTCGATAGCTTCAGTGTCAGCATCAATGATTACGTATGCCGCAAAGTAGGTAACTTTTTCGATGTTCTTAACAGTAATGTCAAGAAGAAGGCTAAGTGCGGATGGAGTACCGCGCATAAACCAAATGTGTGCGACAGGTGCAGCGAGAGAGATGTGACCCATGCGCTCACGACGAGTGATGCTCTTCGTGACAAGGTTACCCTCTTTATCGACTGCGGCTTCGCGAGAGCGAACGCCTTTGAGTTTTGGATCGTTAGGATTAATATCCTTTACTGGTCCGAAGATACGCTCACAGAAGAGACCGTCGCGTTCTGGCTTCTGTGTACGATAGTTAATAGTTTCCGGCTTTAGAACTTCACCGTAGCTCCAGTTGAGGATATCTTCCTCACTTGCAACGGAGAGGCGAATAGAGTCGAAATCGTTGGCGCTAATGAAATTATCTTGCCAAGCCATATTATAGGTCCTCCCCTAAATCAGTTATTGTATCGTCGTCTTCAGATACTTCTTCTTCGAAATCTTCTGCCGGCTCATCGAATTCTTCTTCGATATTGCCTTCTGCATCTAGCGTTTCAAAGCCTTCAGCATCTTCATCATCTAAATCATCTGGTGGGTTACCGTTTTCAGTATTCGCATAGATAACAGAATCGTCACGCATGCGCTCTACTTCTTCGGTAGCTTTCTCGATTACGCGATCTGCGTCTTTTGCATCGCCGTTATCAAGAAGGTCAACCTTAAGACCGAGACCCTGAAGCTCCTTAACCAAGACATTGAAGCCTTCTGGAAGCTTTGGACCTTCAATCGGTTCGTTCTTAATAATGGATTCGTAGGCCTTTGCACGACCGTAGACATCATCAGACTTAATAGTGAGCATTTCCTGAAGAGTCGATGCAGCACCGTAAGCTTCGAGCGTCCACACCTCCATCTCACCAAAGCGCTGACCACC
>JAHKZT010000114.1 GCA_020626475.1 bacterium | reverse complement strand
TAGAAACCGCGTTGTTCTTGATTGCACGCTAAATTGTTAAAACTTCCAGGCGCCCGAAAGGGCGTTTTTTGGTGTCTAGCGATGGGGATTTTGAATGTTTTTCGTTAAGGGGTGGTGAGGTGTTGTAAAAAATACTAATACAGTAGTATGGCATGAAAAATCCCCTCTACTTATTGAGAGGGGATTTAGCAATGTTTTTCTTATTAGAGTCTGCCGAGTTTCTTGCAGTAAATGCATTTGTCGCGCGTTGCATATTCGAGTGGGAAGAGAAGATTGTCGGTTTCACGTCCGCATTCGCGTGCCGCTTCGGCAATTTCGCGCTCTACAAGCAGGAAGACGCCTTCTTTTGGCTCGGGAAAGTCGTAAATTGCGCCGTCTTTCACTAGCGAAAGGTGTCCGTAAACGGATACGATAGGGACATCGACGAGAATGTCTTCGGCTTCGAAGCGATAATTATCGACTGACAATTCCGCTTTCATGATGATTGCTGTGCCGCCGTTTTTGAGTGGCGAGATGTCGGGCAAAACGCCGGTGCGTGCTTTACAATACAGTTCTTCATTCACGAGCCTAGCGTCGCTTGTTAACAGGTTAATTATGGTCTTATCAGTGTTGCTCATAGTAACTACCTCCTTGACTATGGCTTCTGGTTCGGCGATAATTGCCGTTTCTTCTGGTTCTTGGACTATTGTGTCTGTTAGGGTTGGGGCCTCGAGCTCTGCCTGCTTATCTACGGAAGGGGCCTGAGTCTGAAGTTCGAGCTCTTCGAGAGCTGGTTTAGGCTCTTCTGAGGGCGTGAGAGGCGTTTTGGGCGAGACTTTCGGTACAACTTGGATTTCTTCGGCCTTGAGCGGCGCAGGCTGTTCAAGGGGCTTAGGTGGCGTTTGGGTAAATTGTGCTTTCTTAGCGGATGCGCCACGTTTCTTCTTGCCTTTCTTTGGAGCTATTGGCGGTGGCGGGGGCGGGGGATCGAGTTTGTAGCGTAATTCTGGGTGATTGTAGTAATACCGGGCTTCCTTGACGGCTTCGCTATACGAACCGAAGCAGGATGCCATGGCATTCGTTACTTTTGGATCACTATTAAACTCTTTATGACTCGGTTCATGGCCGAGTTCATCCCAGCGCTTAATGATATTCTTGATATGTTGTTTTGCAGTTTCGCTCAGATATGCCATACAATCACCTCCTTCCAGTGTTAATATGCTGAGCTTAAAGAAAAATTATTGCTGAAAAGGTGCTTTAGTGGAGCTGCCTCCGTCAGCTAACTAACTATAGCGTAATATAAAAAGCCGCCAGCAGCAAGCATGGGCGGTTTGAGTGAGGGGAGTCAAAAAAGCTCCGAATTCAGTGCACCGTGACCAAGGAATTAATATTGTCACGCTTGAATCGGAGCTATAAAAGGTGTTTGTGTTTTGTTTGTTTTTGCTAAATTTTTGTTTTGGTTTGAAGAATAGTGCGGCTTTTGAAATCTGCGAATAATTCCAAAAGCTACTTTTAGTATAAGCAGAAT
>JAHKZT010000113.1 GCA_020626475.1 bacterium | reverse complement strand
GACCACGTAGACGGTGCGTTGCCCCACCCTGCAAGCGCGCAGAAAGATTACCAATAGCGCCCATCGATTTTTTAATTACGCCAGGGATTAAGAAGATTGGCGCGACCGAGACAATGCCGGCTGACAAGATAGGCGTTAATGTCGCGAAGTCGTGAGCTGAGGTGCCATAGGCGGCCAAAATGATTTTTGCCACCATATCGCCGCCATAGACAAGTGCACTACATACCGGATAGGCAATCAAAAGCCCCTTTAGCGTATTGAACCATTTGTCAAAAATCGACTTCGTGTTCGGCAGCATATAGCAGATGAACGCAAGCGGCGACGCAGCAACAAGCAAAACAGTGAGCGCCTGGCGAATGCCGAGAATAACGAATAGGAAGAACACAGCAACTACAAAGGAAATAATTGCAAGAAGTACTGGGATTAATATTTGCGGACCTATTGCTAATACTGCGACCGTAGTAATTGCTGCGACAACGAGAATTAGCGCGAAGAACCCTACGCCGCCGCTAGAAGCCGCACTACACCCCTCGCACGAAGCTGGCGCATTTGACAAGATATCATTGCCGAAGCCCGAGAACATTGCGCCAATACTGCCACCAACAATGTTAGCAATATCTATTGCGAGCTGACAAATAATATAAGACATATTGATTAGAATCGCACAAACGATAAGCTTCGGAAGAATCTTCTTAATACCATAGTTATCGATGCCGTAGCCAGTTAGTTGCGAGAAGATAACGATAAGGAACACGATTACGAAAGCAATGTTTGCAATATCCCTAAACTTCTCCCAGGCCAAATAGGTACCGTTGGCAACTTCGTCCCCCTCGCTATCTTCGAAAGATTGTTTAAATAGTTTCGGGTCGACTCTCAGGAACGGCACAACGACGCCTTCATAAGTAGATCTGACCATCTTCCCACCAGTCTCAATGATAGGGCAAACAACCCATCCTAGCGACCCGGCATTAGTATAGCAGTCGTCGCCACTGTCCTTTTCGCACTCTTCTTTATCTGGATCGCATTCGCCTTCCGGTTCATCGCCAGTCACTGATGATGTAGTCTTATATTGTTCTAGCTCCGACGGGTCAATATGCGTAATACTAGTGGTCGTAAGCAAGAAATTAGCAACATCTTCTGCAGTGATCTTCTTGGAGAAGTGTTTGTCATCCTTAACGCCATATACTTTATCGCTCTTATTATTAACCTGGACGTATTTTTCTTCGACATCACCAGTAGAGTCATTAATTAGACGTACGTGAAGATAATCCGATGTGCCCGTGGTAGAGTCGACAGACTTCTCGCGTTTAATCCCGTAATAATCTTTTATATATTTATCATAGAGGATGAAGATTTCTTTATCGGTGAGCTTTGCGCCCGTAGTAGTATTGTCATAGCTAAACGATGAAGCGCCCGTTAGATACTTAATCGCGTTGCCGGCAGCATTGGTATAGTTACTATCTGGGATACCATATTTATACAACAAAACTTTTGAGTCCAATTCTTCATACAA
>JAHKZT010000112.1 GCA_020626475.1 bacterium | reverse complement strand
ACTGACTCCGGCGGCTTCCAAATGCTCTCCCTAAAGGATGCTAAGATCGACCACGACGGCGTTACCTTTAAATCTCACATCAATGGCGACAAAATCCGCATGAACGCCGAAATCTCCATGCAGGCGCAATGGAAAATCGGCGCAGATATTCACATGGCTTTCGACCAAGCCATTGATTCTAAAGATAAAATCGAAGTCGAGAAGGCTATGCGCCGCACGCACGATTGGCTTCCACGCAATATCGCCGAACACAATCGCCTCGCCGAGCTCGCCAAAGCAAACGGCAAACCAGAACAATATCTCTATGCCGTTGTTCAAGGCGGACTCTTCGAAGATCTACGTCGCGAATCTGCCAAGTTCATGAAAGACCAGCCAGTTGATGGCTATGGCATCGGTTCCCTCTACACTACCGAGACACCAGAAACTGCTAATATGATTAAACTCACAAACGAAATCCTTCCTAACGACAAGCCAAAGCATCTACTTGGCATGGGTTCTGAACCGCGCGATCTATTTATCGGCGCTATGTACGGCTGCGATACTTTCGACTGCGTTGCCCCGACCCGCCAAGCTCGCAATGGCGCGCTCTATACACCAAACGGCCGCATTAATATTAAAAATGCAAAATACCGCACTCAATTCTCTCCAATTGACCCAGATTGTGATTGCTATTGTTGTAAAAATTACAACGCAGCATATTTACACCATTTATATAAAGTTGACGAAATTACTGGCAAAACACTCGCAAGTATTCATAACGAGCGTTTCGTCGTCCGTATTTGTGATAAAATTCGCCAAAGCATCCTTGATGATAGCTTCGACGAATATATGAACTCGTTTATGGTAAAATATTACCATGAGTAAAGCGTATAAGGTCACCGTTGATACGAAAACATTTATTCGTTTTTGGCTAGTCATTCTTGGCTTCGCCATTGCTGGCTTCTTAATCGCAAAAGCCGCAACCGGTCTTCTTATTATCGGCGCCGCCCTTTTCTTTGCGCTCGCAATTAATCCACTCGCCCGCAAGCTAGCAGACCTTATTCCTGGCGATGGTATAAAGCTGCCAATTGCAATCGCTTACATTCTCGTCGTCGGTTTTCTTTCCGCATTTCTCGCCATCGTCGTTCCAACCGTCATTAACGAAACTGTCAACTTCGCACGCAACCTCCCAGAAACTATCGATAATGTCTCGCAAAGCTTCTCTTGGCTTAATGATTTCGGCCAAAGCATCGGCGTAGACAATCTTCAAGGAGAAATTGTTACAAACATTCAGAAGTTCTCAGCCACTATCGTTAACGATCTTGGCAACAATTTCGCAACCAGCATCGGCGCTATCGGCGGTTTTATTGCTGCACTTATTCTAGTGCTCGTACTTGCGCTCTTCATGCTCACTGAAGGCCCAGCAATCATGAATCAGTTCTGGTCCAATTTCAAAGGCAACCGCGAAGCAGCTCGCACTCAAAGCGTCATCAATCGTATGGGTAACGTCGTATCAAAGTACGTTTCAAACGCTCTAACTGT
>JAHKZT010000111.1 GCA_020626475.1 bacterium | reverse complement strand
TTCTTTTCGTTGCCGTAAAGACGAGCTTTAGCTTTACCGAAGCCCATGTTTTGGTTATTCATGCTCTGCGCTTGGCGCATCATGAAAATCAAGAAACCGACGACGAGAATAACTGGGCCAACAACTAAAGCAATATCAAGAATCGTACCAAAAACGTCAGTCGCTTCTTTGATTTCGATTGCAACTTTGCCTTCGTTGATAACTTCTTCGAAACCCTGCTCTTGCAAAGTACCGGAGCCGTCTTTGCGAGAAATCATGTTCTTCGGCAAATCAACATCGTCTTTGGCGGTAACTTTGAGTTCGTTGCCGGTAACTTCAATTTTTTCAAGCTTGCCTTCTTTGGCGTAGCTCAAAATTTCGGTAAGCGAGCGTTGCTCTACTTTGCCGTAGCCTTCACCCGACAGGCTATTAAAGATAGCAACACCCAAAAATAGTACGATTAGCCAAAAAATGCCAAGTCTAAGGGTGTTCAGAAATTTATTGGTTTTTTGCGGTTTTTTCTTGCCGGCAGTATTCTTATATTCTGGCACGTTATTCTCCTATAAAAGTCAATATATCTATTATATAATAAATTAGATAGGAGAGCACCTTTTATTCCCCTAAAAATACATCTTTTGCCATGTTTTATAAAGGAGGTGAGCGCCATGGCAAAACACAAGATTTACATCGGTAATTATGGGATAGGAAAAATGCGGCTCGGCGATTCGCGCTCAACGGACTATAGCTACGATTCTAATTCTGGCCTGTTGCAAATTTATTGGCGCGGAGAGGAAGTAGCGAGATGCGAAAATGTGCGCGCAGGCGACGCATTTATTGTGACCTGCGAAGGCGGCGAACCGCAGCTGTCGGAAATGCATCTTCCTAGGCACCCGAATGATTTCCTGATGTACATTTTGGGCTTTGGTCCTGGACTGCGATGTCATCGTTGGGACTACTACGATAGGGCTCTAAAAGAGCAACGCGCCGCAAAATTAATTAACGACCGCATTGAGCGTGAATTTTCCGGAGCACATTACACCTTGAACGTCTGCGAGGATGCAGACGGAAAGCCGTATCACCTTGCCGGCATAATGATTGGTGATTTGCGCACGGATGAGTATCTGGAAATATTATTAAATTGGCCATACGAAGTACGATACCCGCACGAATTCTTAAGAGCAGCATTCCAACGATACTTTCGCTTCGGCGAAAAAGACATTGAACAGGTATTTAAGGCATGGGACTAACAAAAAACGGTCGCAAATAATGCGGCCGTTTTCTTTTTGCGAAATAAATGGTCGGGGCGACCCGATTCGAACGGGCGACCTCGCAGTCCCGAACCGCGCGCGCTACCAGCTGCGCCACGCCCCGACTCTAGGGGTTATTATATCACTCTTTGACCATCTTTACGATGGCGTAAGTATCACTAAAGTCATTAAACTTGGACGTCGTATATTCTTCAATGCGCCAATCGTCGCGCGGGAAAGTCTTTTCTAATTCGCCGTCTTCGTCAATTGATGTGATATACCAGAAGCTATCGCGCTTAGCAATAAATGC
>JAHKZT010000110.1 GCA_020626475.1 bacterium | reverse complement strand
GCCAAGCATTCGGCGCCGCTCCAACCTATAAAGAATGCCAACATCAGCACTATCATGTTTTCGAACACCAGAAAGATGCAGTCTTCAAAAGCTTGACAAAAGAAGACATAGAAAAGCTCCTTCATGATGACGGTAATTGACCGCCATATAACGCTCATGGTATAATAGCCCTAGTCAATGATGCTTCGGTATGTCGCGTGACATATTCGGGCATCTTTTTTTGTTGGAAAGCGGAGGTTATTCTGAAAAGAGGAGAACAAAAAGCCGGATCGAAAGATGCTGGCATTTTGTTCCAAGATAAACCGATCATTACGAGCAAAGAAGCGAGAAAACTACTCGGCAAAGAATTGTCCGACAGCTTATCGGATGACGACCTTATGAAAGTAATAAAAAGAATGAATACACTTTCGAATGCTCTGCTATCCGGAGATTTCGTTCCACAAAATAAGATGGCGTATAATAATCATTATGAATGATGGGATTAGAAAGAAGGCCTACGGCTATACGCGCGTATCCACAGAAGAGCAAGTTGACGGCGCTTCTCTCGATAACCAGCGTAACGCTATTCAAGAGTATGCAGATAAAAACAATATCGAAATAATAGGCTGGTATACCGACGCTGGTTTATCGGCCAAAAACACTAACCGACCAGAGCTCAATAGAATGCTAGATGACATGGAGGCTAATAAATCGATCGTTGACTATATTATCATATACAACATCACTAGGCTGACGAGAGACATACCGACCTTTTGTCGCTACATAGAATGGCGCCTAGTCGCTGCCGGTGTTGCTTTGCGATCGACCCAGGAGAACTTCGAAGACAATCCTGATGGTGAAATGATAATGTATGTGCAGATGGCTCTTGGCCAAAGAGATAATAAAAGCAAGGCGCGAACAGTCAAAGAAAATATGAGTTCTCTAGCTAAGCAAGGATGGTGGCTCTCTCAGGCGCCAATCGGACTCAAACTTAAGCGGGTATATGTAGGCGATATTACAGAGAACGGCAGACGGTATCATAACACGCTGGAAAAAGACTACAAGAATGACATCGGTGATAAAATCGCTTTCTTAATACGCAGGTTCTCAGAGGGAGACATCGGTGAAGCCGATTTGGTAAAACTTGCTCAAAAAATGGAGATCTTGTCTATAAATGGAGATATGTTAAATATCAACGGCATTCATAGAATACTCACCCAGACCGCCTATGCTGGATATAATTCTTCGAAGAAAACGCTCGGCGGGAAAATAGTAAAACTCCGAGATTTTGACGGAATTATACCTATGGACATATACAATAAGAACCAGCGTTTATTATGTGGCAATAAAAAAGACTTCATCCCTAGCGAAGATGAGATATATCCACTTAAAAAGACCTTGATTTGTAGTAAATGCGGAAAAACCTTACGTGCTAGCGCTCCTCTAAACGGCAGCGGCAAGAGATCGCCTAGGTATCATTGCATAACGAAAGGCCACGGCTCTATATCGAATAGTAGCCTTCACGAGTCGTTTATTGCTTATCTTCAGAATATTGCCCCTAAAGAGGGTACACTG
>JAHKZT010000011.1 GCA_020626475.1 bacterium | reverse complement strand
GGAGATTATCGTCGGCGAGGGCCGGGAGTGGCGTAATGTAAGTGCTGAGGAGCTTGCTGACTTCGCGGTAGCGTTCGAGCTTGGCGATGATTGGATGGAGGTCGCGGAGCTTATCGAGCTCTTTGGCGCCAGTGGAATAGCCGCGCGTAGTCTTTTTGATGCCTTTGGTTGGGAGTGCAAGCTTATCGAAAAGAATTTCAGAAAGCTGGATTGGTGAGTTAATATTAAAACTCTGCCCTGCTAGCTCATGTATTTCTTTTTCAAGCTCAGTGAGTTCGGAGCTAAATTCTTTTGCGAGCGCATCGAAACGGCCTTTATCGATCTTAATACCCTCTTGTTCCATCTTGAATAGAACCGGAATTAGCGGGAGGTCGAATTCGGTCGCAATGCGTTCGAGTTCTGGTACCGCGGCGAGTTGCTGGCGTTGTTTGACGTAATCCTCTTTTTCGTCGCTGACGACTAATTCGAGTTGGTCAGTTTTGCGCGCGAGCGGGTCGAGTAAGAAATCAACTTGGCCGAGGTCCCAATATGGACGACCTGCGATGATTTCTTTTGCGAGCGTATCATTATCGTGCATGCTAGATTTGACGTCTTTGGAGATATAAAGATTCTCTGGTATTCCAATATCGATGTTCTTTGGCTCTGGCAGGCTATATTTTGTTGTAGGTTTTACAACATTTTTCTCCGGTTTTTGTTCTGACTTTGCGGCTACGATGGGTGTGCTGTTGGCATTCGGGAATATTTTTTTGAACTTAGCGACAAGCGAATTGAATTGGTATTTTTTGAGCACAGCTAGAACGTTATCTGGGTTGAAATCTGCGAGCTTTGTGCCGTTCGGGTCGAACTCGACTGGCGCATCGAATTGAATTTGTGCGAGCTGCTTGCTGATATATGCGAGTTCTTTGCCGTCTTTTAGCTTTTGGCCAGTTGCGCCCGGAATTTCATCGACATGGTTATATAAGTTGTCGAGTGTCTCGTATTCTTGTAATAGTTTGACGGCGCCTTTTTCGCCGATGCCTGGTACGCCTGGAATATTATCCGAGGAGTCACCTTTGAGGGATTTAAGATCGAGGAATTGGGATTTTTTGAGGCCATATTTCTCTTCTACAGCGGCGATATCGAACTTCTGAACGTCGCTAAAGCCACGTTTGAGCTGATACATATGGATGTCGTTATCGACGATCTGAAGCATATCGAGGTCGCCGGAAATAATTTCGACACGTACATTTTTGGCGTCAGCTTTGCGTGCTAGAGTGCCGATGATATCGTCGGCTTCGTAATCGTCGAATTCGTAGAGCGGAATATGGAAGGCCTCGAGGAGCTCCATTAGATATGGGATTTGGGCGTAAAAATCATCTGGAGCTGGTTTGCGATTTCCTTTGTAATCGGCATAAATCTTACGGCGACGACGGATGTTGGTCTTCGGCTTATCCCAAGCGACGGCTATGTATTCTGGCTGGAGTTTTTCGATAATCTCAATTAGCATCGTGGCGAAGCCAAAGACGCCGCCAGTTGGCGTGCCATCTGGCAATGAAAGGTGTCCCATGGCGTAATAGCCGCGATAAAAAACACTTTTGCCGTCGATGATTGTAAGATTATCCTTCATAACATTATTATAACCTAAAAGCCTTCATTGTTACTTGCTCCTTAAGAAGAACGTCGTCGAGCTAGCCCGTCGTTACGGGTAGCTCGCTCCTCACGCTCGCCCGTAGGCTGCGCGAGCTTCATAAGGAGCAAGTAGCTCGGAGGCTTTAGTTAATAATAGAGCCAATGAAATCCTCTTAGTATGGACAGATGGCAAGAGCTTTGCGGAGGCTACGGACGAGCAAAAGCAGCGTCCGCCTGTAACGACAGGCCGGACGACTGCTGCGCTCTTGCTATCTGTCTAGACTAAGAGGGGTTTATTTGAGTGTTATTGACTTTTTGGCCTAAGTGTGCTATAATATACGTTATGTTGTATAGCGAGGTAAAACTCGCTCGTTTTTTTAGAGCGTTCTCTGAAAAAATCAAAAATATATTCTAAGGAGGGTTAGAAAAATGGTTCTTTGCGGAGACACAATTAAGAGTTATATTGCTAAAGGACAGCTTGTACGCTGCGAGGGTGTCGTGTATGACCCGAAGCAGGAGCGCGATGTTAATGCGAAAGATTATGTTTTGAGTAAAGTCGGTCCGGATAATCTGGATGTTAGGCTCGGGCATGGTTTCAAGCAGATTGATACGAGCAGGCTCGGTTATCTTGAGGTATCTGGGAAGTACGACTATAAGCTGATGCCTGAACTTGATGGTGGAGGAATCTTCCTTCATCCTGGAGAGTTCTGCCTGGCGACTTCCGATGAGTATTTGCTGCTCCCCGATGACGTAATGGCGATGGTGGATAGCCGTTCTTCTATTGGCCGTATGGGACTTGTGATTCAGACAGCTGCGTTTATCCATGCCGGTTTCGAAGGCAGAATTACGCTCGAGCTCAAGAATGAAGCACCGGTTCCGATACTTCTGCGTCCATACGATACGGTCGGACAGCTTATATTTATGAAGCTTGATAAGTCTACTTCCGCTCCATATGCAGGAGTTTATCAGGGTCAGTCTACCACCACGTCGCCGGATATGTCTAAAAGCTAATTTAACTCGAAGACCGTCGCTAGTAATAGTGGCGGTTTTTTATGTGATTGAGTGGTCGAGGTAACGCGTAGAACCGAATGGGATCTTGCATTTCACTTGATCGGTGCCGGAACTGTCGGCGCAATGGATTTTGCGGGCGCCGAAACGTAGATTGATTTTGTCGGTTGTGGCGCAGATTGTGTCGATGCGATTCTTTTTGTCTTGTTCGAAGCATAATTGAGCGTCGGCGACTGACTGGAGTTTATAGAGTGTGATACCAATGATGCGTACTGGACATGGGAGCTTTTTGTAGAGTTCGCGGGCGAGGCGCGCGATTTCGTAGTCACTGTTAAAGGTCTCCTTGGCGATGAGCTGAGTATGAGTATATCCGCGAGTAAAATCATAAGTCCAAACGTAAATCCCGCGGGCATAGAGTCCTTTGCTGCGTAGGCGATAGCCGACATCTTCTGCGAGATGGACGAAGCGAGCGTCGGTTCCGGAGCGCGAGAGATTTTTCCCGTCTAGCACGAATTGCCTTCCGATGGATTTAATATCGCTGGTAGTACTGTCGACCTCGATGCCGCGTAGGCGGCGATACCATTTGTGACCATCGATGCTTTTGCAAACAAGCTTAACGAGCGTATCTTCGTCGGCATCTAAGAATTGTAGCGGTGTCTTAATTCCGACGGCATTTAAGCGAGCCTCCATACGAACATTGATGCCTGGTAAATCGGTGAGTTTGAGCGTACTAAAAATCTTGCGTTGATTTTCGGCAGTGATTTCATCGAGGCCGTCTGGCTTATGGAGCTCGCCGGCAAGTTTGGCGAGGAAGCGATTGCTGGCGATGCCGACATTGCAACGCATATAGCAACCCACTTCGTCTTTGAGCCGTTGTTTAATTTCGTATCCAAGTTCAAAACGGCTACGTTCGTAGATATGTTTTGGCGATTCGGTGAGGTCAATGACGCCTTCGTCGATAGATTTCATAACGACGGACGGCGAGTAATCTTTCATAATCTTTTTTAATTTTTCGTGCACGAAAATGAATTTGTCTGGCTCGGTCTCGGCGTAGATTAGTTCTGGGCAAATGGCGGAGGCTTCATTGCTGCGCATGCCGACTTTAATGCCGAGAGCCTTTGCTTCGTAGCTGGCGGCGATAATGCAAGAATTCGGCACGAGGCGGTTTGTAATAGCGACCGGGCGACCGCGTAGCATTGGACGGCATTGTTGCTCGATTGTGGCAAAGCAAGAATTAAGATCGATATAGAGAATATCGTTAGGTGGGCGGCGTTCAAGCATATCGATCTCCTTCGAATTCTAGGTACCAGTTTAGCGATTCGCTATCGAGTGTAATGCGATAATCGCTAGATCCGTCGGTGATATCGAAAGCAAAAGTTGTTTTGAGGCCGTCATAGCGCGGATGAACGAGCCCGACTTCGCTAATGAGTACTTCTCTGCCGGATTTAGTACGGAAGGCGATTGGTCGGCAATGCCCGAGGATGCTACGCGAAAAAGTAGCGTCGACGTCGATTGGTTCGTGAAGTGGTGTTTGATAAGAAGATTGATTCATAAAAAATCCTTTGTGTATTACGTTTTATAGAGGTTTGACGCAATATTGGCGTCGGAAAATTTATGAATCAGAGCCAGGGGCCGAAGCATAGCTCGATATTAATATTTTAGCATAAAAAAGTGCCGCCCGGTAAGGGGCGGCAAAAGTTATCATCCGAACAGTCCGGACTTTTTGCCGTTGTTGCACGACGAGCAAATACCGTCACTATTCAGATCGCTCTTAGGCTGTCCGCAGTATTTGCATATGCCGTACTTAGGCGCCGGATTGTGACTGTCCGGATAGTTTGCGCAACCTGAGCAAAGTGAATTGTGATTCAGGTATGCTAAAGCTCCACATCTTGAACATCTTCCGTACACGCATATCACCTCCCCGTTTAATATGTGTCGGTTGTGCCTTCTCCGTTGCAGTACGGACAAGGTTCGTTTTCACCGTAAATTCCGATGATTCTTCCGGAACCGTGGCAGACGCTGCAAATCTTTTTGCCGAGATGAATATCTCCAGTGCCGTCAGCCATATAGTTACAGCTATCACAGAGGCCGGGCGACATTGTCATTCGGCCGCATTTAGGACAATAATACATAGGGCAGAGCCCTCCTTTCGGAAAAATAAAAGAACAAAATAGCCTATATAATAACTAACTGCAGGCTATTATACTATTTTTAGCTATTTATGTCAAGTAAATTATTGGCGAAATCGATGATTTTATCAAACTCGGAGACGTCTGGAAAATCAAGGGCTTTGATGTGCTTATAGACAATCTTAATTAGCTGTTTGATGCGAGCAGACTCTTCGTCGTTGAAATCAAGTTCGAGTGGGCTAATGTCGCCTTTCTCGCCTGGCGCAATGAAATCGATGCGACCCTTGGTAACCTTATAATTCTTGTAATCTTTACTGTCTTCGATAAGAAATTTATAGAAGTAAAGCTGAAGCTTGTATTTGAGGATAGAGTTATTCTTGTCGTCCCATTTATACTTTGGCTTGGCGGTCTTGAAGTCCGCGACGGTGATAGTCTTGGAATCTTCATTGATTTCGATGCGGTCAATTTTGCCGCCGAGCGGAATATCGTCAAGCATAATATTTTCACTAAAGAAACTGCACTCGGAGTCGGCTTTAGTGTTGCGAAGTTGGTCGCCGCGCGCTTCGAGGAATTTCATGATTTCGGCATCGCCACGATCGCGGAGGTCGCGTTTTTCATCGTCGGTCATATCGGCTTCGTCGACAAGTTGCATGAACTGCTTGTAGGCTTCGTCGTTGCTGATCTTCTCTTTGTTAATGCGGTCCATAATCTCGTGAACGAAATTACCGTAATCCATAAAGAAGTTGCTCTCGCCCGGCACGCCGATGATGTATGATTGCAAAAATGCAATTGGGCCGGCATATTCGACGTCGAGGAAAGTATTGAGCTGGGTTGGGAATAGGCGAAGATGCTCGACCTTTGGCTTGTAGAGATTTTTGCGAACCTCGTCGTCTGGGATATAGCTATCGAACCAGAGCGAAGGTGAAATGTCTTTTGGCTCGAGTTCAGCACTGGTGCTTGGGATAACTTCATTAAAGGCGGCCGGCATAGTGCGGCTAAAGATTTTGCCATCCTGCTCGTATGTGTCGAGGAATTTGAGGCGATCAACGTTCTTGCCGGCAAAATCAGAGCTGCTGAAGCTCATGAGTAAGTATGCCTTAGCGCGGGTAATTGCAACAAAGAAGAGACGAAGCTTTTCGTCGGCAGAATCGCCGGTGTGGCGGACGTACTCAAGATTGCGTGGTAGCGTGAGGCGATCCGTGTTACCCTTTGCGTCGGCCCAGTTGTAGTTATCGACGGCAATCATGAAGACATAGTCGTACTCGAGGCCTTTACTGGAGTGAATCGTCTGGACGGTAACGGCAGTGTCAGATTCATGATATGGCGAACGGTCGAGGATCTGAATTTCGGCATTTTCGTAAGCCTCAAGTTTTGCGACAAAATCAGCAAGTTTGAGTTTTGTGTTTGATTTTGCGAAGATGCTATCGCGGAGCGTATTAAGGTTGCTATAGAAATCGTAATCGCTAGTGTCGTTAAAGATTTTTGCGACGATTTGCGTGACAATATATTCGGCGGAATAAGTGCTGACTTTGGCGGCAAGCTCGATACACCAATTGATGGCGGCTTTGATATGGTCTGGGCGGCCTTCGGCTTGCATTTCGGTAATAATTGTCGTGCGGTTTTTGTGTGCGTCGTCTAGAAGCGCAATAATCTCAGCCGGTGTAATATTCCAGTTTTCGAGCGAGAAAAGATGGAAGCAGTATTGATCGGCGCGTTCGAGTTTGCCTTCGGAAATTGCCTGGAGGAATTTGCAGAATTCTACGAGCGTGGCGACTTTTGGATTTTCGAGGATATTTTCGCGACGTTCATAGGAAATGCGAATATCGAGCGCGTGTAGATATGGCAGAATTGACATTAGATGTTTGTGCTTTGGCGCAATGATGGAAATTTTGCTTCCCTCCACGCCGCTATCTAGGAGCGCGCGGATTTGACGAGCGACATGCGAATATTCGGCTTGGTAACTCTTGAATTCGCGATACTCGATATTAGTTTCTTTTGGCGGGTTTTCGGCGGTAATATTTTTATCGATTGCGACGTTCGGTGCGGCGCAGAAGCGGTCTTCGCCCTGCTCGATTACATTGTGTGCAAGTTCGAGAATTTCGGCGCTAGAACGATAGTTTTTGCTAAGGAGAATGTGTTTTGGATGGTATTTTGCATCAAACTCAAAGAAGTTAGAACTGTTTGCGCCCTGAAAACCATAAATCGCCTGATCGTCGTCGCCGACAGCCATGATATTTGGACGACCTTCGTTACTTGGATTGTCGGTAAGTTGCGCGACGAGCTGACTTTGCGCATCGTTTGTGTCCTGGTATTCATCGAGCAGAATGTATTGAAAACGTTCCTGAGCATTATAGCGTTTCTCGGCATCGTTTTTGAGCAGGTCGATGGCGGTTAAAATCATATCGTCATAGTCATATAGACCTTTGTCGGTGAGGATTTTGGTGTATTCGCGCATAATAAATGCGAGATCGGCGAGCTTATCGTTTGCGATTGAATCGGAAAAAATGTAGCGGTCGCTGGAATCTTTCATGAAGAATTTGTCGCGCCATTTGCGCAGGTCGGTTGCGATGCTGGTTTCGCCGTCGTACTTCAAGAGGATATCGGCGAGGCTACGGTAATAGATGTGCGCGAGCGGCTCAACGCGGTCAGTGATGTATTCTGGCGCATTATTAATGAAATCTTTGAGCGCTTCTAGAATGCCCTGATAATGTGGGATGTTGGCCGGGTATTTCTTGCCGATTTGTTGTAAATCCTCATCGATGGCGCTGAGAATTAAGCCATTGTCTTGCTGGTTGCGGTAAATGATTTTGTCGATATCGTCGGCGCTGATTGCGGCGGCTTTGAGATTGCCGATGGCACTAATGATATTTTTTGTCCAAAACTCGCCGCGAAGAGGTGCGGTGATTTTGAGCCTGCTTTGAATATCGCGAATGATCTGAAAACGTTCTAGCTCGTCAATGCTGCTCTTGAGGTCTGGGCGATGTTCTTGAAGAATATAGGAGCCAAATGAATGATATGTATGGATTTGAACCTTGTAGGCTTCTGGTCCAATGAAATCCGCAAGACGGTGACGCATGTTGCTTGCAGCAGCTTCAGTGAATGTGAGACATAGGATATTGTCTGGTGAGGCATCAGTTTGTTTAAGAATATTTGCGACGCGGACGGAGAGCAATTGGGTTTTGCCAGTGCCTGGGCCGGCGATGACTAGGAGCGGGCCGTCGATGTGATCGACTGCTTGGCGCTGCTCGTCGTTGAGTTTGCTATAAGCGGTTTCAAATGCGTCGTTTGTATTATTCATACCTATATTATAGCTTGATTTTTGTGAGATGATTTTCTAACTGTCTGGATATTTCTTTGCTATGATATTTGTTTCCGAATTGGAAAAAGATTCTAGATGGCTAGTAGCTTCTTCGATTGAAAATATTTCCATTTTGGAAACGAAGTTTATAGCATGTCTATGTTTGCTACAAAAAGCCGCGGCAATATGACGCGGCTTTTTGGGTGATTAATTAGGCGCGGAGGCGATTAATGAGAATTGCGGCAGATGCGCTACCGAGAACGGCGATCGTTGCGGCGATTACGATAGCGATTGTATTGTCGCTTTCGGCTTTTTCGTCTTTTCCGGCGCTTGGTAATTCGGTTTTTACTTCAGTCGTAGCCGGCTTTTCTTCGGCTTTTGTTTCGGTTTTCGTCTCGGTTTTCGTCTCGGTTTTCGTCTCAGCCTTTGCTTCGGTCTTCTCTTCTATCTTTGGCGTGGTGTTTGTGACTGGCTGGCTTTTTGTGACTGATTGAGTTTTTGCTGTATTTTGAACGGTGGTTTTCGGGGTTTCGGTTTTCTTTTCGGAGGAAGTAATTGTGATGGTGATCGTTTCGGAAGTGCTTTGTGTAGAAGCACTAGGGGTCTTTGCTGGAGCTTGTGCAGGTTTAGGGCAGACATTGGTTACGTTTGCGGCTCCATCATAGGAATAGTTGCCGCAAAGATTGAGGTTGCCGTTAGTGGCGAAGTAGATGTTTTCTTCGTAGCCGCCGGCGCTTTTGAGCGTACCGCCCTTAACGGCAACGGTGCCACCATTAGACCAAATTGCTTGGTGTAATGCAGACGTAATGCTGCCGCCGGAAACATTTACGATGCCGCCGCGGTTGTTAATTGCGTAACCGTAATCGGCGTAAATGCTGCCGCCGGCGATATTTAATGTGCCACAGTTGGTAATATGGCAGTCGTTGCTATTATTAGCAGCATTAACGTTGTAGTTTATTGTTTTTTGTTTCGCCGCTCGCAACAGTAATATTGCAACCATCTGTAGTATTGACACTTTGCGGAATAAATGCCATAGCTAGTGCGCCGAGTAGCGCAAAAATATACTTCTTCACCTTCCCTACTCCCACGAAAGTTAATATATATGTATATTATATCAAATTTTGATGAAAAAGTCAAGCGTTTTGAACTATTCTTGCATATGTTGCGAGATTATGTTTTGAATCTGAGTTAGGAGCGGATAACCCTCCCAATCGACAATCTGTGCTGCGCTGAAGCCTTCGACGGTCTTTAGGTCGTTGAGAATATCGTCGACGCTTTCGCCTGCGCGGAGACGTTTACCGAAAGTAAAGTTGCGCGAAGTGTCGTTTGTGCAAGTTAGAATGAGATCACCAAGGCCGCAGGCCAGATCTGAGGTGTGCGGATTGGCACCATGTTTATGGAGATAATTCGCGATTTCATTATGCGCCCGTTCAATAAATGTGGCCATGTCGTTCATTGACTCGCTATGGTAGCCGGAGCCAATTGCATAGATGTTCTTTAGTGTGCCGCATAATACGATGCCATAAGGGTCATCAAAAAGCTCGATGGAAATCTGGTCATTCTTGAACAATCCCATCGCGTATGGGTTGGAAGCTGTAAACGTAGCCGGTTTGCCTTCCATGATTTCGCTTGCAAATGCTGGGCCGGATATAACCGAAAATTGCTCAAAATCGGCGAACATGTCGATATTTATGAGGCCTTTGCTGGCAAGAATAGTCGGTAACTTTTTGAGATGATCTGGATAGTTGTCGATGAATTCTGGCAAGAAAATAGACGGAATTGCAATGACGACGGTGCTTACGCCGTCGGTGGCGGCCGTCAAATCTACGTCTGGGAAGACGGCGGGATCGTAGTAACTGATGGTATGGCCGTTGTCGGAAAGAATTTTGCCGAGAGCTTTGCCGAATGCGCCGGCGCCAAGAATTGCAATTTTCATAAGTATTATTTTAGCATAAGTATCGCGAGCGATTCGATGTGTGGTGTGCGTGGGAAGAAATTGTATGGCGTTAAGTCTTTTATTTCGTAGTTGTCGACGAGCATGGCGATGTCGCGCGCTTGTGTGATGGGGTTGCAGGAAAGATAGATGACGGACTTTGGCTTGACTTCGTTGAGGCGGTCGATTAATTTTTGGTCGCAGCCTGCACGTGGTGGGTCGAGAATGACTGTGCAATCTGGCGTAATATAGTCTATAACGTCTTCGGATTTCGCGAGGATGCATTTTGCATTTGTTCCGACAGCATTCTTTTGCATTTCTTCGAAAGCGGCGCCGTTTATTTCGACGAGCGTTAAATCTTTATCGCGTGCAACTGAAAGACCAATACTGCCGACGCCGGAATAAAGGTCGAGGACTTTATTGGTCGTGATGTGTTGCTGGATTTCTTTGAGAACCATTTCGTAGACGGGCAGGTTGATTTGGAAGAAGCCATTTGGCGAGTAGCTATATTCTTGGCCATTAAGGCTGTCGACTAGATTTGGCATTTGTGGATGTGGCTGTCCGTTGATGAATAGGTCGCCGCTCGTGTTCCCTGCTTGGTCGCAACGCATCAGAAGTGATTGGTAAGTACGCGCCTCGGCATGTTCAGCATTGAGCTTATCGAAGATTTCGGTTGCTTTTGCCCAGATTTCAGGACGCTCAATACTACTCTGTTTAATCGGGACTTTGCGATGCGTACCGCGCTCATGGAAGGCAGGATAAATTTTGTTGTCATCATTATCCCAGTAGAGTGAATATTCCATTTTGTTGCGATAATAAAAATCTTTGCCATCGGTTTTAGTGTCGTTTGGCCTGACGGAGATATGCTGTTGCGAAAAACATTCACGAACCAATTCGGATTTTTGCGTAAGTTCATATTGATAATCCATAATCTGCCATGGACTTGTTGCAAGATAACAGGCGTCTTTTGGCTCAATGCGGTGTTCGCTCGCATTCAAAATATGATATGCGACACCTTCACAGTAACTGCGTTTGTTCTTTGTGATATTGAATTCTACGGTTTCGCCGGGCAAAGCATTCCAAATAAAGGCCTTTTTGCCATCTTCGAGTGTAGCAAGCCCTTGTCCGCCCGGTACTAGTTTTTCGATTTTTGCTAACATTTATCTTATAATTATATCAATGAAAAACGTTATTGATGTAAAACATTTAACTAAGAGTTATAAATCAAATAAAGCGGTCGACGATTTGAGCTTTGCGGTTAAGGAAGGCGAGATACTTGGTCTCCTTGGTCCGAACGGTTCGGGTAAATCTACGACAATGAATTGTATCTTGTCGCTTTTGAAATTCGAGGCGGGCGAGATAAAGATTTTTGGCAAGGAAATGGCGCCGGATGCTTACGATATTAAAACGAAAATTGGCGTCGTATTTCAAGATGTTGCCGTTTTTGACGAGCTGACGGTTTATGGAAATATCGATTATTTCTGTGGCCTATATATTGAAGATAAGGCTATGCGCGCGCAGTACGTGGAAGATGCCTTGAAATTGGTTGGTCTGGAAGAAAACAAGAGTCAGTATCCGAAGCAACTTTCTGGCGGTTTGTTGCGTCGTTTGAACATTGCTTGCGGCATTGCGCATAAGCCGAAATTGATTTTCTTGGACGAGCCGACGGTGGCGGTTGATCCACAGAGCCGCAATAATATTCTTGAAGGCATTAAAAAGCTCCGCGAGGATGGTGCGACGGTTGTCTATACGACGCACTATATGGAAGAAGTTGAGATTCTTTGCGACCGTGTAATTATTCTCGACCATGGAAAGATCATTGCTAGCGGTACGAATGATGAACTTAAAGCGCTCGCGAAAATTGAAGAAAAAGTCACGATTGAGATTCCTGATTTGGCTCCTGAAAAACTCGCTGGTTTCGACAAGATTAAAAACGTTAGCGAAGTTGAATATGATAATGGCATCCTAAAGATTGTCTATCGCAAAGGCAAGAACAACCTTATCGATATGATGGAGTATTTGAAAGAAAACAAGATTCATTACAATAAGATTTTCTCTGAGCGCCCTACTCTCAATGACGTCTTTTTGGAGCTTACTGGTAAGGAGCTACGTGACTAATGTTTTGGCATAATTACAAGTATGCTTTTAAGACTCTGCTCAAGAATCGCGCACTAGTTTTTTGGACTTTGGCCTTTCCGTTTATTTTGGCGATTCTATTTAATCTAGCTTTTGCGCGTCTTCATGATTACGACGTTTTCGAAGCGATTGATGTGGCGGTCGTAAACGATGCGGAGTACGAAAAAGCGACAGTTTTTAGTGAAGCAATTAAGTCCGTTAGCGAAGGCGATAAGCGCGTTTTTAATACGCAGTATATTGATGCTATGAAGGCATCGGAGCTGCTTGAAGATAATGAAATTGTCGGTTACATCTACATCGAAAAAGACGTTCCGCACGTCAAAGTGAATGGGAACGGTTCTAGCGAAACGGTTTTGCAGATGACGGTCGAGCAGATTGCGCAAAGTTCGAAGATGATTGAGGATATTGCGATGACGGATATCTATCGTCGTGCTGGTCAGACTGTAAATATCGAAGAGATTTATCGGAATGCGGTAAAGATTGTTGCCGAGACGGAACCGAATATAAAGGACGATTCGCATGTGATGAATGTTGTTTCGATTGAATTCTATACTTTGATTGCAATGGCCTGCATGCAAGGTGCAATGTTGAGTGTTGAAATGATGAATCGTTGCATGCCGAATATTTCTAATCGTGGCAAGCGTGTTGCAGTCGCGCCGACGCGTAAGAGTACGATGATTTTGAGTAATATTTTGGCGGGCTATACGATGCTTCTAGCGGCAGTAGTTGCGCTAATTTTGTTTACGCGCTACATTTTGGGAATCGAATATGGCAGTGATATGCGCTTAATCATCCTCTTAGCGGCCGTAGGCAGCTTGACGGCAACGACAATGGGTATGTTGCTTTCGGTGGCGCTGAAGACGAACGAGAGCGCAAAAAACGTCATTGTATTGATTGTAACGATGGTCGGCTGTCTGTTTGCTGGTATGTTTGGTGGGCAAAAAGGCTTATTTGATGCGGCGATGCCATTAATCAATAAAATCAGCCCAGTTGGCATGATTACGGATGGTTATTATTCCCTATTGTATTATGGCGATTCGGCGCGCTTTACCATGGATGTCGTTAGTTTGCTGATTGTGGCCGGCGTATTCTTTGCATTATCAATTCGCAGCTTAAGGAGGCAACGTTATGACAGTATCTAAAGCTTTCTGGAAAATAACGGCGAAAAATATTGGGACGATTATTACCTATTCGATTATTTTGATTATGTTCGGCAGTATGAATATGTCGGGCAATTCTACGACCGTAGAATATGAGGCCGTGCGCCCGAATATCGTCGTATTTAATCATGACGAAGAACGTGGCATTACGAAGAAATTCCTCGATTATTTGGGCGAGAACGCCGATATCGCCGAGGGCTATGAGGATGACGATGAGCTTAAAGATGCGCTATTTTATGAGCAGGTTTCTGTGGTTGTAGATATTCCAGAAAATTATTCGCAGGATTTGACCTTTGGCCGCAAACCGGAGCTTCGTTTGCGTTCATCGGCTGGATACGTGGCGGAAGTGTCGAAGGCGATGATTCGTCGCTTTGTGACTACGGCGGAATCGTATGCGGCATTGTCTTTGAGCGAAAATGTAATTGTCGAAAAACTCGATAATGCATTGAAGACCGATGTGAAGGTGGAGGTTCGCGGTGCAGTAGACGCCTCGAGATATGCCAAGGCGACGCGTTATTTTAGTTTTGCGAATTATAGTATTCTCGCTTGCGTGATCACGATTATTTGTTTAATCATGACTTCATTTAATCGTCAGACAATTAAGAAGCGTAATCTTGTGGGTGGCATAGATATTCGTAAAATGAATCGTATTCTCTTGCGAAATAGCTGCATATATTCGGCTTTGGTTTGGCTGCTCTATGTCGTAGTGGGCTTTATTGTTATCGGTGCTGAGTCGCTACTAAACATGCATGGTTTGTTATATGTTTCTAACGCTTTCGTATTCTGTATTTTTGCAACGACGCTGGCATACTTCATTAGTAGCTTCGTGACGAATACTGGCGCCGTAAATGGCATTATGAACGTCGTGGCGCTTGGTTCTAGCTTCCTGTGTGGCGCCTTTGTCCCGGCGGAATATTTGCCTGAAGGCGTATTGGCTTTTGCGCACGTTTTGCCAAGTTACTACTACATTGATGCGAACAATAAGATAATGTTGCTCGAGAATGATAACTTTGATGCAATATGGCCGGTATTATTAAATATACTGATTGTACTCTGCTCTAGTGTCGTTGTGGTAATTATTACGAATATTATTTCGAAGAAACGTCAGAAGATAGCATAAGCTCTATTGACTTTATGGTAAAAGTGTGCTAAAATAGATGTATTGTATCTGTAGTGTTGTGCATTTTCAAAAGGGGGTAATGTTATGTCGGCAATATTTGATATAAGTACTATTTTGCATTGGCTAGCGTGTGCTGGCGTGTTTCTGGCTAACTTTCTGATTTATGAGTTCGTTATATTCGGCGGATGGATGTTGGCTATTATGCCATTTATGAAATCAGATTGAATTTCAGAAGAAACGGAGCAGCGCGTTATGGATATAGGCATTGTGACTGCATCAATGATATTTGCGGTCCTCATTGTCTTTTATACTGCTGACGTGTTCCGCCTAATCCCGCTACCAAAGAAATAAAAAAAGACCCCCGCGTTTTGCGAGGGTCATTTTCTTGCATTTTATTCGTAACGCAATGCGTCGATTGGGTTTTTCTTTGACGCGCGGCGTGCAGGAAGCGTGCCAGCGAGGAAGGCGATGAACATAATCGTGAGTGCGATAGAAATCAT
>JAHKZT010000109.1 GCA_020626475.1 bacterium | reverse complement strand
CTCTGCTTGCCGAATTTGATGGCGATTTTGCCGCCAATTGGCACAGTGCTGTTATTTTTGGGTGGAATAATGTATACGATTGGTGCGATGTTCTTTGGTCTTGAAAAAGAATTTCGCTATATGCATTCTGTATTTCATTTGTTAGTACTTGGCGGCAGTATCTGTCACGGTCTAATGATTCTTCTTTGCATCCTATAAGAGAATTTGTTAAGATAGTTCTATCTTTTGATGCTTTCTGCATCGGGCACCTTAAAATTCTATAACCTATGTAAGGGGGTAAATTACATGGTAGATTACGAAACAATCAAGTTGATGCTTGAAAAAGCCGGCGCCTTCCCATTTTATTTTGGCGGCGACAATGAATCCTACTTTTGGCGTGTTGCGGAGATCGAAGATGAGATCTTTGCGGAGCGTGCGCAGCTTGTTGATGACGAAGAGTACCGTAGCTATTATTGCTGCTTGGCAAATAATAAAGAGGCGAGACTCTCGATATATGACGATATGGTCGTTGATTTCGTCGTGCATTATGGCGAGATTTGGCGTCATCATGTTCCGTCCGATGTCTTTGAGGAGACTGCCGGTACGGAAGATCGCGGCTTGCGTGAAATTTTGGATGTTTTCCATAAAAAATATTCCGACTTTTTGAATGATGTTATGCTCTGGTTTTCGGTTCTGATAGAATCTGAGCCTGACGATGATGGCGTGTATCATCTTTTCGAACCTGGTTCGTTGAATCTGAATGCGCGGACGGCAAAGAAAGTGCTCGACCGCTTATTCTTTGCGAATCCGATTGTGATCGTGGTTGGTGATGTCGAATATCTTTGGCAGATGATGCTAGCGCACGATACGATTTGGTTCCTGAAGTCTACGCGTTATTATCGTGATGAGTATGTATATATTTCTGACGAATACGGCAGCGTTCCGTTGAAGGATGAGGATGCCTTCAATGCGTTACGCGATTCGGTACGCAGCTGTTTCTTTATAGAAGGCTGGAAAATAATTGATACTGATACTGATGTAGACGAGATGTTGGCATTAGTAAATCTTTCGCTTGAAGAGCTCGAAGCGTAGTTGTTGTGATGTAGCCTGCCCGGTGTAGATAGCATAGGTTTGAATAGCCCGGCCGTATGGTCGGGCTTTCTTTTGCGTATATACTTGCATTTCGGCGTTGTTTGTGATAATATAATCTTCGGAAGTAAGCGCCCCCCCGCTTGCTTCCACCTTTATTCCCAGATGGGGCGTTAGCTCAGCTGATTAGAGCGCCTGCTTTGCAAGCAGGAGGTCGAGGGTTTGAATCCCTCACGCTCCACCATTACGCTAATGCTTTAAAGTGCTAAAGTAAATCATATCTTAGAGGATGTACCGTTAGGTACATTTTTTGTTATTTTGGAGGCATTTTTACTTCTTTTTCTTTACCCTTCTTGGGGTCGCTGACCCCTGTAAAATGGGCAATCGGGGCGGTGTTCGGCTGAAAAATCTTAACGGGGGTAGAATGTACCGTTTGCTACGAAATGATAGTCCAAAATCGTGTCATGAAATTTATTGTTTAAATTAGGAATTTACCACCAGGTAAAGCGAATTCGAACTTTTAGCTCTTTTTTAGCGATTTGCAATATATTTCGAAGAG
>JAHKZT010000108.1 GCA_020626475.1 bacterium | reverse complement strand
CGGCGGTTTCATATGCCGTTCTAACGGTAATTCCGCTCGTCGTTCTAAAGGTTCACGTAAAGACCGGACGCAATGCGGTCGAAGCACAGAAGTGGCGCGTCAAAAACAAGGCATTTTCGAAAGCGTTTTCTGGTAGCGCATTTATGATTCTGGCGGCGTTTGTACTCGCCTATTGGGTGATGTAATATGGCACGCAAATCAAAGAAAATCACTTACGAATATTCAGCAAGTGGCGTTAAGCAGAGTATTTTACGCAACGCACGCAGTCTCGGAATGCCGGAAGGCTGGGCGAAGCAAATTGCAGATAGAGTCTCAAAGCAGACCGATGCCTGGATTGCCGACAAAGAGATTGTTACCGAAGACGATCTTCGTCGCGAGGTTATAAAAGAACTCGAAGAGCTCAGCCCCGACCTTGCTTATGCTTATCAAAATCATGATAAAATAATATAAGATGAAAAAACGTTTTGATTATGATTTAGTCGTGATCGGCAGCGGAGATGCCGGTAGCGAGGCAGCGCTTATCGCCGCCAAATCTGGCCTAAACGTCGCTTTAGTTGAGGCCAAAAAATGGGGAGGCTCAAACCTAAATACTACTAACGTTCCACTTGGTGCAGCAATGCATGGCGCATTCTTGTTCAAGCAGTCGCTCGAAGGTGCTCGCTTCGGTATTTCAAGCGCAAATCTGCGCTACAATTATCCAACGCTTTTGAACTGGAAAAATAAAGCCGCAAAACGCGCAGGCGCAAATAGCAAAAGCATCTTTGAAGAGGCAAAGATTACCTGTATCCACGGCACGGCACGCTTTGTTTCGAAGACCGAAATCGTTGTCGGCAAAGATACAATTGCCGCAAAAAAGTTTCTAATTGCAACTGGCGCTTCTATCGCTGATACTGGCATCAAGATTCCAGAAAACGTAGATTATCATTTACCGGAAAACATCCTAGATATTCCACGCGCGCCAAAAAGCGTATTCGTGGTTGGCGCCGGTTCGACCGGTTGCGAAATCGCACAGTATTTCTCCGCTCTTGGTAGCGAGGTCGTGATTGCCGATATTGCCGGCAGGTTGTTGCCACGCGAAGACGAAGAAGCCGGTCAGGTGCTCGACGAAGTATTCAAGCGCGATGGCATTAAGGTACTCACACAGTCTCGTGTGGTTGCCCTCGAAAAAGACGGTGCCGAAAAGAAAGTAATCTTCATGCGTGGAGGCCAGGAAAAATCCATCAAGGTTAGCGCAGTCGTTCTCTGCACCGGTAGCGCACCAAACGTAGATTTAGGCTTAGAGAATGCAGGAATAAAATATGCACGTGACGGTATAAAAGTTGACGATACGATGCAGACCAGTTTGAAGCATATTTATGCGGCTGGTGATGTTGTAGGCGGCCATAGTTCGACCGAAAAAGCAATTATTGATGCTCGTGTTGCGGCAGCGCATATCGTCGGAAAGTCCAAGAAAGTACGTGACTACGCAGGCCTAATTCGTGTCACGAATACCTTCCCAGAAGTTGCCCATGTTGGCGTAAGTGAAGATGACTGCATTCGCCATGATCGCAAGATTAAGAAGATTATTGTTCCACTACAAGCTGTCCAGAAAGCAAATATTACTGATTGTTATAGCGGCTTTGTGAAGTTGATTTTTGGCAAAGCAGGAACGGTTATTGGTGGTACCGTAATGGCGCCAAA
>JAHKZT010000107.1 GCA_020626475.1 bacterium | reverse complement strand
GCGCGCGCCGTGAGGGCAAAACCGTATGGGAAGTTGCTCAGATGTATATGGATGATTATCTTGCGAATTTCCGTGCGCTAGGTTTGATCGAACCTTTCGCGGTTTGTCGCGCAACGGATTTTATCGAGGAAGATAAGAAGATAGTTGAAGCTTTGGATGCTGCGGGGTATTTGTATGATACGACCGATGGTTTGTATTTTGATACGTCGAAGTTTCCGAAGTACGCAGAGTTTGCGCGCTTAGATTTAGAGAATTTGCGTGCCGGTGCGCGCGTTGAGTTCTCGGATGAGAAGAGAAATCCGTCGGATTTTGCGGTTTGGAAATGGATTCGCGAAGGCGAAGATCATGCGATGAAGTGGGAATTCCGTGGGCGAATGGGTTATCCTGGTTGGCATCTTGAGTGTTCGACAATTATTCATGAAAAACTCGGTGAGCCAATTGATATCCACTGTGGCGGCATAGATCATATTCCAGTGCATCACACAAATGAGATTGCCCAGACTGAAGGTGCGTTTGGCGTGCAGATGTCTCGTTTCTGGTTGCATAATAACTTTATCACGGTTGAGGGGCAGAAGATTTCAAAGTCGCTAGGAAATGTCTATTATTTGTCTGATTTGAAAGAACACGGTTTTTCGCCGATTGATTATAAGATGTGGCTTTATCAGGGGCATTATCAGGCGGAACGTGATTTTTCGTTTGAGCAGTTGAGTGCTGCGCATGCGCGTTTAATGAACTATCGTAATTTTGCGGCTTTGCGTTGGCAAGGCGTAGAGAAGTCTGACTTTGAAGAGGAGTGTGCTGAGATTTTGGAATGCCTGAACTCGAATTTGAATTCTGCTGGCGCATTTGCGGTTTTGGATGGAGTCGCAAAAAGCGGTAAAGCGCCTTCTGATAATTTCTTGAAGTTTGTAGATGAGGCGTTTGGCCTAGAAATTGCTAATTCTACTCAGGATATCTCTGATGAGTTGAAGGGCAAAATCTCCGAGCGTGTTACCGCGAAAGTGGAGAAAGACTACGCGAAGGCGGATGCTTTGCGCGACGAAATTGCGGATGCTGGGATCGAATTGCTCGATTCGGCTGACGGCGTGAAGTGGCAATATAGAGGCTAACGCCCTCAAACTTTCTTTAAAAAGAAAGTTTGGAAAAGAAACTAATAGTTAAAAATATTCCAGGCGCATGTCCTGGAATATTTTTTGTTTATGATGCTTTTGCGATTAATTTCTTTTCTTCTGATTTTTCTTCTTTTTTATGCTCTGGTTTCTTGTCTTCTTCTGGGGTTTGCCATTTGCCGTATTCTTCGATAAGAACTTTTATGCAGCCAGCGATTGGAATGGAGATAATGGCGCCAATAATGCCGAACATATATACACCAATCGTAACTGATGCGAGCACGGCGAGTGCGGGAAGCTGAAGGCCTTTGCCCTGAACTTTTGGCGAGATGACGTTGGACTCAATCTGCAAATAAATAATCGTATAGATGATAAATGCAAGGCCGGCACCCCAGATATTGAAGGCGAGCAGGATTGCTACGAGACAGCCGCCAATAAACGAGCCAAACATTGGAATGAGGCTAAATACGCCCGTAATTAGGCCGAATGGCAGAGCGAGGCCAGCATCGAGTTTGAATACTAGGCAGATAATTAGAGTGGCAGTGGCGGTGCAACAAGCATTAATTAGTGC
>JAHKZT010000106.1 GCA_020626475.1 bacterium | reverse complement strand
CTCTTCCGCATATCGATAATCTTCTTGTTCACTAAGTAGCGGGGCGAGCATCGGATCGTCCGTTAGTTTATTCGGAAAACCGTATTGGCTATTTTCCATATGAAGAACAATTACGTTGTCCGCTTGGAGCCCTTTTGCTTTATGAACAGTAGAAAAATACAGCTTGTCGTATCCATTTAAATCGTTTATTGTAAGCTTTCCGGTGCTGTTGTCAAGCCTTATGCCGCCTCTCCTGCGTATTTTGTCGCTCTCCATATATAAAAGCGCGTCTACGTCAAAAGAATGCCTTCCAAGCACCATAATAGACGCATCCTCGCCATATTTTGCTATTAGCTGTTCTACCTGCTGAATAAATACTTTGTATATTTCAATATATTCTCCAGACCCATACTGGACAAAAGAGATGGGGTCGCTCATGTGTTTATCTGACCGAGGCTGTTTCTTTATCTGCATCGGATTTTTTTGAATAAAAGCAGATGCCATGTCAACCAACTCTTGCGAGTTTCTAAAGGTGCGTTCAATTAATAGCTGCTTATATTCGCCAACAAACTTGCCGAACTCACTGAACAGGCTTATGTCGCTTCCAGCAAATCGGTAAATGGACTGCCAGTCATCCCCGACGCAAAGCACCTTGGCATCGGTATGTTCTCGTATTGCGTTCATCAAATTGAAACGGCTATACGAAATGTCCTGATATTCATCGACGATGACGTAATCATATTTTTGGCATCCATGCTTTTTGACAATATCTGCCGCATGATTGATCATGTCATGAAAATCAATGCTTTTATCCTCATCTAATGCTTTCTGATAACGTTTTATAATCGGGAAAGCAAACTCGAAAAATAGTCTAGAACGCTCCGCCATAAACTTATCTTTATGGCCATTAAGGAACAGCTTCTTAATTTCATCTTCGGATAAGTCTCTTGACTTACATAAGTTCACGAAGCTAACAATTAGATCCCTGAGCTGATAGCCAAAGTATTTGTCTTGCGATACGGCATCATATACCTCATTAACATCTATGCGCTCTAACTTAACGCCATGTTTTAACAGCATCGTTTCTAGCTCGCTCAAGAGCCTATGTTGCTTGTTGTAATACGAGTAAGTCTCCAATAGCGTCGTTCCATTTTGCCTATGGACCTCGCGTTTGCTCACCATTTCTTGTGAATATTTTTTGCTATCGTATGCGTTTAGCCATTTTGCTTCGCCATTTTCATCAACTCCAAAATGCTCGAGCCAAATATCATAGTCTGGCAAATAGAAGTCAGGGTAATACGAAAAGTCAGAATATGGGTATTTTTTCTCGTATTCATATTTTACACCGTTGAGATAGAGGAAGTTTGCGATCATCAATTCTTCGACGCTACGAACGCGCTCTCCAGCCAGTGTCTGCCTAACGCCATTTGCATTATGTACTTTTGATCTAAGAGTTTCGTAATCAACGCTACCTCTGTAGAAGTCGAATCTTTCGCCGGCCGACTGAAAGTTGTCATAGTCTTCCGGTATATTCGAATAACACGCGATGAACTGCACAAGCGCCTGAACTTGTTCTGGATGTTCGGAAATCTCATCTTTCAAGTAGTTCTTAACCACGTTTCCGAGCAGCTCTTCTCCAGCCACATTAGGCCGGTCGCCTTCGTAATCCGTAATAATTCCTAGACCAAGTTTATGAAAGGTAGTAGCTCTCGCGCTTGACGGAATTGCCTT
>JAHKZT010000105.1 GCA_020626475.1 bacterium | reverse complement strand
GGAGAATTCGAAGCGGATATAATATTAGCACTCCTCTCAGTATCAAAGTTTTCTGGAAGTGTATCGGATATTTCGATTGAATGAATATTTACATTGGAAGTATTAACAGATACATTCCCGGTCGCACCAGAAAGTTTCTTTAGCTTTACGTTTACGGTTGGACCAGTATCCAGTAAGGCATATGTCTTTTCTCTCCACCACTGCGCAAATAGCGTCACTTCCCCACCAATCGTGAATGAAGTAGTTTCTCCATCAGTATAGGATGTACCAGTACCATCAGCCTTAGTATTCCAGCCGTCAAACGAATAGCCAGTATAGGTAAATGTATTGCTCGCCAATGTAACATTTGTATTCAAGTCAATGTTGTCTTGATCGGCAATTGAACCAGTACCGCCATTAGCATCGTATTTAATACGGACTTTAGAAGCACTAATGATACTGCTGCATGAACCGTAGTTGTTGATGAACTTATTAACTAGCGAGCCATAAGCAAATGCCACTTTGTTATTAGTCGTATCTACTTCGTAACTCATCCCACTGACACCCATTGGGCTATTCATAGTAACAGTATTATCGCTACCAGTAGCTAGAGTTATGTTTTTACAAGATTCAGTTTCGAAATCGTCAAAGGCTAATTGCGTATCAAAGCCCGTGCCAGTAATAGTAGCAACAAAGCTTGAACCGACATAGCTTGTAGCCGATACACAGATATTCCAATCGCCATCAGAAATAGTAGCCGTATTGCCGGAAGTAGCATAAGTATTACTTCCACCCAGTAGGCCTGCAATGATTCCAGAAATTACGGCAAATACCGCAAATATCTTCTTTTGCATCCGTTTCTCCTGTTGCAAATGTGTTTATCTTTATTTCGACTACTTTTTATTTTGACCTAGTCTTGTATTCAGCTTACGCTTTTTTAAGAAAAAAGTCAAGTACTTAGACCAACAAAAAGACCCGCAATAAAGCAATTTTCCGCGGGTCTTCTATAAGCGAAATTAAGCGATCGATACGATTTCGATTTCGCTATATTTCTGGCGGTGACCAGTTTCAGTATGGACACGCTTCTTGGAGTGATAGCGGATAACGCGAACTTTGTCGCCAGCTACTTTTTCGTTAACGACCTTCGCTTTAACCTTAACTCCCTTGACGGTTGGATCACCAACGGTGGTCTTATCACCATCAATTACGAGTAAAGCATCGACAGCGAGATCTTTGGTTCCTTCCGGGAGGAGGTCCACACGGAGGGTCTCTTTTTCAGCGACAATATACTGCTTGCCGCCAATCTTTACGACTGCTTTTTTCATAAAATTCCTTTTATTACTTCGAATATTATAACAAAATTCCCGTCGCTAATCAAGCGTAAAAAGCAATAGCACCGGGATACCCTAGCCGGTGCTATCGTCTAAAGGAGTCTATATGCTATTTTTTATCCTTGGTAAGGCCTTTTTCGATAGCCACCAAGTCTTTTTGGCTACGATACCAGTAGATACCGCCAGTCGCAATACATACTACTGCAACAATCGCCAAGGCGATTTCGCCAGGACCAGTCTTTGGAATTTCTGGCTCATCGCAAATAGAATTCTTTGGATCCTTCGTACAAATACATTCGACATCGTTCGGATCACAATCGTCTTCGTCACACTTTTCCTTGGTAGGATCACATGTGTCGTCTTCGTCACATTTTTCCTTGGTAGGATCACAGGTGTCGTCTTCGTCACACTTTTCCT
>JAHKZT010000104.1 GCA_020626475.1 bacterium | reverse complement strand
GATTATTCTCGTGTTGGCCGCTACAAGATTAATCAGCGCCTTGGTTTTGATACGCCAAATGATGAACAGCATCGCACTCTTCAGATGGAAGATTTGATTGCTATCATCAGCGAAATCATTCGCCTAAACAATACTCAGGAACCTGCAGACGATATCGACTCTCTTGCGAACCGTCGCGTCAAGCTCGTTGGTGAGCTCGTTCAGCGCCAGTTCCGTCTTGGTATGCTTCGCCTTCAGCGCAACATTCTCGACCGCATGTCGATGGCAGATCCTCAGACCGTTACTCCATCTCAGCTCGTTAACTCTCGTCCAGTAGTTGCAGCTGTTAAGGAATTCTTCTCTAGCTCTCAGCTTAGCCAGCTCATGGATGAGACTAACCCATTCTCCGAGCTTTCGCACAAGCGTCGTCTAAGCTCAATGGGTCCTGGCGGTCTTACTCGTGAACGCGCAGGCTTCGATGTCCGCGATGCTCACCCAACCCACTATGGTCGTATCTGTACTGTAGAAACCCCAGAAGGTGGTAACGTTGGTCTCGTGCTCAACCTTGCAACCTATGCTCGTATCAATGAATACGGCTTCATTGAAGCTCCGTATCGCGTTGTTAAAGACGGTAAAGTTACCGACGAAATCGTCTACGTAGATGCAGCAGCGGAAGAGAACATGGTTATCGCTGATACAAGCGCCAAACTCGACAAGAACGGCAAGTTCATTGATGAATATGTCTCCGCACGTAAGCATCTCCAGCCAACTCAGGTTATGGCAAGCGAAGTTACGCACATTGATGCCGTTCATAAGGAAATTCTCGGTGTGGCCGCATCGATGATTCCATTCGTTGAAAAGAACCGTGTCGACCGCTCATTGATGGCCTGTGCTATGCAGAAGCAGGCAGTCCCACTTATCAAGCCAGAAGCAGCAATTGTTTCTACTGGTATTGATGCTGAGGTTGCAAAGAATCTTTCTCAGATTGTCTTCGCAGAAGGCGATGGTGAAGTTATTAAAGCTGATTCTGTCTCGGTTGAAGTTAAATACAAGAAAGAGACCAAGACCTATAACTTAATTCACTTCATGAAGACCAACGACGATCGCTGTTATGATGAGCGTACTGTTGTCAAACGTGGCGACAAAGTTAAATATGGTGATGTTCTTATTGAGGGTGCTTCCATTGATGGCGGCGAACTTGCTCTCGGTAAAAACATGCTTGTAGCCTTCATGCCATGGCGCGGTTACAACATGGATGATGCTATCGTTATTTCTCGCCGTCTCGTTGAAGATGATGAGCTTACTAGCATCAATATTCGCGACTTCGATGTCGAGGTTCGTGAAACCAAGCTTGGTCCAGAACAAGTTACTCGTGATATTCCAAACGTTAGTGAAGCTGCTCTTCGCCACCTCGGTGAAGATGGCATCGTAACTGTCGGTTCCGAAGTTAAGAATGGTGACGTTCTCGTTGGTAAGATTACGCCAAAGGGCGAGCAAGAGCTCAGTTCTGAGGAACGCCTCCTCCGCGCTATCTTCGGTGAAAAGGCTAAAGATGTCCGCGATACCTCTGTCCGCATGAACGGTTCTGATGGCGGTAAAGTTGTTGGTGTTCGCGTCTATACTCGCGAGCAGGGCAATGAGCTCAAATCTGGCGTTATCATGCAGATTAAGATCTATGTTGCTGAAATGCGCAAGATTAGCGTTGGCGATAAGCTCGCTGGTCGTTATGGTAACAAGGGTGTTGTTGCGCGTATTCTCCCAGTTGAGGATATGCCATTCATGGAAGA
>JAHKZT010000103.1 GCA_020626475.1 bacterium | reverse complement strand
CAACCATGCCCATCAGTCCGTTCACACACCCTCATCGGATAACTTCCGCCGCATTTTTTACATATCCAATTTACTGTTTTTGATGTGCCGAAGGTTACTTCAGACGGTGACACTTCATTGTTTGCATAATCCCACTCCTCGCAAAGGTCTGGATACTTAGTAGCCAGGTCATTGAAACCTCTCAGAGCTCTATGTCCTATACAGTAAGGACACTTAGTCCCCCTTGTTTTAAGATAAATATATGTCGAATAGTGGCCGTGGCAGTCACGACATATCCAAAACGCCTTCTCTTTGCTTTTTGACGAGATAGCTCTCGGATCGCTACCCCCATTCGCCTCGTAATCCCACTCGCATATATACGGCGTATCGGCTATAGATAGTTTTGATCTACTCGCCATTCAATCTAAATCCTGAACGCCAAGTTCTTTTAGGTAGTCATAGGTGCCATCATAAAAACGCTTTTTGCGAGTCGAATCACTATCGTCTCCTAATGGGATATAAATTATCATGCCTTGACGCGCCCTCGTCAAAAGAACGCGATAGGAGTTTTTTAGATATAGACGCCTTTCCGGCTTATTAATATTCATCCATTTATTTCCTCTGAAGCTGTAGTATTCCCATTCTTTCCCGTTAAAACGATAGTCCGCATCCCAACAAACAAGCGAATAGTCCAGCTCCAGTCCTTGGACATCAAACTCTGTGACGGTATCTTCTAGATAGTAGCTAGACCTCACATCATCTTTGCCGTCGAGAAACCACTCTGCTACATCAATATTATTTTTGACGTAGATTCCGTCAGCCTTCAGCCTCAAGCCGCCACTACTCGCCAAAAGACCATACCTCGTCGTCCCAAAACATTGCTGTCTAATCCAGTCTTTCGCTTTAGCAAGATCCCTCGTAAGAAAAATCGGATATTTGTCCTTTATTCTAGAATATAGCTCTTTAGCATCGTCCGTATCGACATCCAATATGCTTTTAACGAATGCTGAAAGGAGTGGTGTTCTAAAAGATCGAACCGACGTCGATAAATGTAGCGTTTCTTTCTCGATAACATTTAGACCCGAAATGACATTATTCCATTCGCTATCGCGTAGATATTCCTCATTATTAAGCCCCGGCGCAACGTATACGTTCCATTCTGAGAAATGCTCCCTTATGGCATTAAACCACTCTAATATACCCGCCTCGCCAGTATTGATCTCCTGACCGCCTCCCACTAAACAGACTACAACAGCCCAGTCGTTATGCCTATCCATAGTACTTATTAGAAATTCCGGTTCACTATGCCCAAAATTCGGTATACCTTTCTTAGTACGCATGAAGTTCGTTATCATCTCTTGCGTCCACGCTCGTTGCGCTTCGTCGAATATTGCTATTTTTTCTGGAGGAGTATTGTTGTTGCCTACGAATGAATCTCGATATTTGTGAACAATTTGTATAAAAGAGGAAGTTTTTCTTAATGCTTCAGACTTTGTTTTGCTGGATCCATTCTTTACGCTATCTCTCGCTAAGGCTTCCTGAAGAACCGTAACAAGCGGAAAGTTGCCAGATAAAAACACAGCGTGTTCGCCTTCTTTAGCTTTTGAATGCTGAATTGCTAAATTAAGGCCAACTAATGTTTTGCCCGCCCCAGGAACACCGGTAACGAAGATGATAGATTTCTTATTATAAGCTCTACTTTCATTAATTATCTTGTTAATCTCGTCCGTAGTAATCGTAAGGTTTTCTGCACCAGCGTCACTTCTTGTAATATCTTTTACGCCATGCCCTTGGTAAAGAGCCTGGGCGGCTTCGACAATTGTAGGAGT
>JAHKZT010000102.1 GCA_020626475.1 bacterium | reverse complement strand
CTTCCATGTCGCATAATCATCAAACGACTCTAACTCTTCGAAGAATTTTCGTATAACAGCGAGATTCTTGATGTATTTTTCATCTTGGTATTTCTTTTTGTTGTTATTAATCGCGCCAGCAATAAATAAAAATATAGCAACGATAAATGCAAATAGTATGAAATACTGCATAACTATTTTAATTATACCAAAAGCATAAACGCTTAGCGCTTACTGCTCCCCTAAATGATACTTTAGTCTCCCAGAATGGCATTTCGGACAGCCGCTCATTGTACCACCAGTCCTATTCGAAATAGCCGTTTTCCATTCGTGCTGACATTTTTTATTTGGACAAGTCCACCAAACCCTTTGACTAGACCTAGACGCGACCATACTGGGGCGCAAATCTCCGTTTTTGTCATGATTCCATTGTGATGCCACGTACGGACATTTTTCCTGTAGACTTCCGTTCGCCTTAAGCTTTGTTTCGTGCAGCCTACGTGACGTCTCTTTTCTCGTACAAACCTTGCATAGCCCCAAGCCATGCACTTGCTCCTTAATTGCTCTCTTATATGAATCGCCACAATGCCTACATGTCCAACTGACAATTACATTGCTTGTCGCTTTAAACATGTTCGGCTTAAGATCTCCGTTATTAGAGTAATCCCAAAAGCGGCATACTTCTGGATATTTTTCTCGTACTGACTCTTTCTCCAGAAGACCAAGATATTGCTCGAGGATAGCCATCTCGTCACGCCTAGAGTCAATTTCCGCGTCAACATTTAAATAATGCAGCAGTTCTTTAATCGCCTCGTCGAGCTCATTATATAGAGACGTCTTATATCTGCTCTTAATTATGTGATCGCAGTATTTCACTTTGTCATTACCCTCAGTTATCCGAATCAAGAGAATTCCATTCCTCTTGCAGATGTCGTATTTCTTTATATCCCTGGACACGTCGGCGCTATTTTTATGCCATGCAAGCCCATCGTATTCTACTGCGATCTTCCTAGAAGGAATATAAATATCTAGCTCCATTCGGGTACTAAAAATTTCCCTATAGCCATTGAGAGCATCTTTAAAGCATTTTTTAACATAAAAGTATAACGCTTGCTCGGGGAAAGACGTGTGGGTCCTAGATCTGCAGCTAGGGCAACCATTATTGTCTCTTGTTCTATTTTCTACGTATGCTTGCCACTCTTTTCCGCATACTAAACAACGCCACCAAACTTTTCTAGTATTCATTGCAGTTATCTTATCGGGGCGCAATTCTCCGTTTTTCTCATAATTCCACTCGAGGGCTAAATTAGGGTATAGCGTCGCCAAATCATTTAAGCCTGAAATTACGCGCCTGCCTCTACAATAGCTGCATCCATACTTCACTTGCTCGCATATTTTTTTGGCGTATCTTTGCTTACATTTTTGACAATGCCAATATACTTTTTTCCCACTTCCCCTAGTAACAGCGTCGGGTTTGACTATGTTTTTTTCAAAATCCCAATCTATAACAATATCGGGGTCCGTCTTAGCCAGACAATTTTCCGGAGTCACTATTTTAATTGCCTTCGTAATTTTAGCTCCAGTAGCCTTATTCTTGTCTTTCCAGCCACGCCTACAGGAGGCACAGCCCTTTTTGCTAACCTGACGATTAACGCTATCCTCCCATTCGTATCCACATTCTGGGCATTTCCAGTGATATTTCGAATGGGTACTTGCCGTGACTTCGTCTGGACCTACATCATTTTTCTCGCAGTCCCAATATACGGCTACGTCGGGTCTTTTAGTTGCTAAATCATTGTATCCTTTCAATACCTTAATTCCTCTACAAAATGGACAACCAT
>JAHKZT010000101.1 GCA_020626475.1 bacterium | reverse complement strand
TGGAGACGGCGAAGCTGCATTGCCAAGATAGCAGCAGCCTGAACCTCGGATAAGCCAAAGCGTTCCATGAGGCGCTTATCTGCGTCATCATAAGACTCACGAATCGTTTTAATGACTTCATCGATATGATCAAGTGCAATCTTCAAACCTTCCAAGATATGCGCACGTTCTTTCGCCTTATTGAGATCAAATTCTGTACGACGGCGAACAACTTTTTGACGATGTTTAATAAACTCGGCGAGAATCTCTTTAAGACCCATCACCTTCGGCTGAATACCGTCAACAAGCGCCAAAACGTTGTAGTGGAAGCTAGTCTGAAGACCAGTCAATTTATAGAGCTGATTCAAAATCTTCTTCGGGAAGGCATCCTTCTTGAGTTCAACTACGACACGAACTTTACCGCGGGCGGATTCATCACGCGCATCGGCAATATGGTCGAGTTTCTTCGCGAGTACGAGCTCACGTACCTTCTCAACGAAGGCTTCCTTGCTCATACCGTAAGGAACCTCTGTAATTACAATTGCAAAGCGACCATTTTTCTTCTCTTCAATGTTCGCAACTGCACGAATCGTGACGGAGCCACGGCCAGTCTCATAAGCCTGCTTCATTGGTGCACCACCGTAGACTTCAGCGCCCGTTGGGAAATCTGGACCCTTAACATGCTTCATGAGCTCATCGAGCGTAATATCTGGATTATCAATCTGAGCAATCGTCGCATCAACCACCTCACCGAGGTTATGCGGTGGAATATTGGTTGCCATACCGACTGCGATACCCATCTGGCCATTCAAGAGAATGTTTGGAAGTGCTGCCGGCAAGACAACTGGCTCCTGCTCCGTACCATCGAAGTTGTCGCGGAAATCAACCGTATTCTTCTCAATATCAGTCAAAAGCTCTGCGCCGACCTTATCCATGCGGGCCTCGGTATAACGCGAAGCAGCTGCTTCATCGCCGTCCATAGAACCGAAGTTACCCTGACCTTCAACGAGCATATAGCGCATCTTCCAAGGCTGAGCAAGGTTAACCATAGAATCATAAATAGACGAATCGCCGTGTGGATGATATTTACCCATAACTTCACCGACGATACGAGCGGACTTAACGGTTGCATGTGGAGCCTTCCAGCCGTTCTTATTCATTGCGTATAAGATACGGCGGTTAACCGGTTTCAAACCATCACGCACATCTGGAAGCGCACGATCAATCAAAACGGACATCGAGTAGCGAAGGAAGCTATCTTCCATCACGTTCTCGACGGTTAATTCTTCGACGCCGTCTTCAGCCTTATGCGCTTGAAGACCACCAACTTTAACGATTTCCTCATCTTCGGTAGCATAATCACCGAGCGTTTCATCTACGCCTTTGTCATCGGCTTTATCTGGAACGTTGCCAACTTTGCTCTCGTCGCGTTCGTCTTCTGGATTTTCAATTGTCTTTTTCTTATCTGCCATAATTTATTCCTCCTAGAAGTCCAAATCATCCAAGTCGACCGTGGCCGCTCTCGATTGAATAAAGTTTTTACGGAGTTCCGCCTCGTCGCCCATCAACTTGGTAAAGATTGCGTCAGCCTTCTCGGCATCCTCAATATTTACACGGATAAGCGTACGGTTCGCTGGATTCATCGTGGTCTCCCAGAGCTGAGCTGCGTCCATCTCACCAAGACCCTTAAAGCGCTGCTGTGCAGTGTAGCCTGCCTGTTTGAAGCGTTCGTCGTCTGGATTAATCTTTGTACCAGCTGCCTTGCGTTCTTCAATTCTCTTTGCAAGCGTCTGCTCGAGTGCCTCCTCGTTATAGATATATTCAATCTTACGAGTATTACCAGTACCCTTAATCAAACCGAATAGAGG
>JAHKZT010000100.1 GCA_020626475.1 bacterium | reverse complement strand
GAACCGAGAACAACGGTATCGCCATAAGTGACAAGCACAGATGAAGTGGTACGAAAACCGACACGGTTTACTTCAAGACCGAGTTTGCGACCGCAAAAATCAGTCTCAAGCTTGAAGGTTTTCTTGCCGCTTGGGTTGATGATATCCATCAAAAACTACCTTTCCTCGAGAAAATAATAAGTATTCTATCGCAAGCCTTTGCGAGAAAATATCTATCATTTTCTCGATAATTAATTGTATCTCTATTATAGCACACATTGACTTATTTTACTGGTTGTGCTATAATTATATATGTACCCGTTAGAGGGATTTTTTATTTTCTTCTAACTGGGTAAGTACTGCCAAGTACAGACGGAACAGTGTCCGAAAAAATAGTGAAGGAGGTATCTATGGCAGATTTAATTTTATCCGTTTCCAGAACCGTTATTCAAGCGAAAGGCAAGATCATCAATCAGAAAGGTCTGCACGAAGTCTTCGATGAGGCGTGCGGTGGTCGACTAGCTAGTATGCATCTTAGCTACAATAAGAAGGAAGATATTACTAAAATCTTATTGTCGCCATGCAGGGTCGTTGAAGAGTTCACGCAGGACAATCAAGGCAAACAACTCAATTGCCGTACAACCTTTATAGTAGATAAGAGTATCATGCATGACATCATAAAAGAATGTGGTGACAAAGATGCTTTTATCGAGAAAGTTTGGATGCCTTATAAAAAGGCAAGAACCGAAGATAATATTGCTCTACCAGCCGTGTTTGAGAAAGCCGATTGTTTTTCATTTGAACTACTAAGCTGTAGTTTGCGTAAAGGTTCGAAAAAAGCTACCACTGCTTTTCGCAACCGTACTATGGGGGCCGCTAAAGTCTTTTTCTTGGAGTTATTCGCCAAAAGAGCTAAAGACGCCAAGAAGTCAAAGCCATCAGCAAGATTGCTGGATGAGCTTTCGATGATTATTGGCGAAGCGGCTTACGACAGCGAAAAATCGTATCAGTAGTATAACGCGTCACTGGAAACTGACATATAAGACCCGCCCATTCGCGGGTCTTTCTTTATTTTTATGCAAGAAAAATCCGGCCCTGATATCTTGGGTCGGATTTTGTATTATTTGCGGAGACCAAGTTTGGCGACGGTTGCTTTGTAAGTCTCGAAGTCGTTCTTTTCAAGATACTTTAGCAACTTTTTGCGCTGACCAACCATCTGGATGAGACCGCGCTTAGCCATAAAGTCATGCTTGTTTGCCTTGACATGCTCGGTAACTTCCTTGATGCGCTCGGTCAAAATAGCAACCTGAACCTCTGGAGAGCCGACATCTTTGTCGCTGCGGGCAAGCTTCGCAATAGCCTTAGCTTTGTTATCTTTAGTAATCATATTGGGATTATTTTACCACAGATTAGGGGCGGATGCAAGTTATTTATTGTTCATATATTTTATCAACGCATCACGCAAATCTTTGACCGGCAAGACGAATTTGTCTTTTATGGTGGCTGGCGCAATAGCATTTTTGAATCCAAGCTTCTTCGCTTCCGCAATGCGACGATCCGGCGCAATTACGCTGCGAATTTCCCCGCCGAGACCTACTTCGCCAAATACAACGACTTTCTCATCGAGCTTGCGACCAGCTGCAGCGCTAGCAATCGCCATACAAATCGCAAGGTCTGCTGCCGAATCGTTGAGCTTCATGCCACCAACGACATTAATGAAGATATCTTTGTCCTGAAGTTTTAGCTTTGTACGTTTTTCAAGCACAGCAATTAGAAGATTAAGGCGATTCAAATCAAAACCAGACGCAGTGCGTTTCGGATAGCCAAAGTTCGTCGTATTAACGAGCGCCTGAATTTCAACAAGCAGAGGG
>JAHKZT010000010.1 GCA_020626475.1 bacterium | reverse complement strand
GGCTCACCATAAAGACAAAAAATAGGCCTGAAAGGTCTAATTTTTTGTCTTTTCTGCTGAGAACGAAGTGGGGCGCGGACCCGTAGGGTTCGTCGAGCAAGGAGCCGAGTGAATTAAGAATGCTCGGCATTTTTATTTCCGAGGCGACGCCGCGCAGTGAGGCTGGCCCCGCCGGCCGACGCCCCACGTCGCTTCGGTTGCTCGGATAATAACTCTTTAATTCTTTCGCATTCATCGGAGCTAAAATCTCGTCTCAAGTCCAATAGTATTTTAGCTACCAGGATAGTTTTAGGTTTTCTTCAATTTTGATTATTATTCATACTAAAAAGAATAATCCTTACTCGTCAGTGGGCAAGCTCAAGCGTTAAATTTTATCTATAAACTTGCTCAAATAATCGCGTAAGTCTGGGTCGCATGCATAGATGAAGGTGCCGCGCATTCCACGAGTGCAGATTGTCTTATAGACATTAAGAATAAATTCATATAGTTCATCGTCGTTGATCCCACGTTTACCATTCATGTCGCGGTATTCGGAGCGACGAATGATTAATTTGCCGGTTTCTTTGTCATAGCCTAAGTCTTTCCCGATAATAATTCCGGCATAGTTTAAATCGTAGCCTTGAGTTGTATAAATGCAGCCGATCTCATTAACGGAGTTAGACTGATTAATCCAATCTTTGTTTGTTGTGTTCCAGGTATATTGTTTACCGTCTAATGTAATATCGGCTTTATCTCGATTCTTCCTTGAGATCCAAGGCCAAGCGAAACCTGCAATATTGCGGCAAAGGCTCCATTCTTTATCGAGTGAACGAATCTCGTTGATCATCTTGTTCGGATTATCATATAATCGCAAATCGTAGTTCTTGAAATCAATCCGTTTGGCTGGAGGTGTATTACTGAAGATGCTCTTAATGTATTTAGTATATTGTCCGCCACCTAGACAGCGTTGTTGAGTGGTGAGGAAATACTGCTTCTTTATGTTAAGCTGCTCGAAACGTTTACTTTGAACGTCAGTCGGCCTCACGCTCTGGTTGTTATCATAAAAGAATATTTGATGGTGGCTTTGCTTAAGAATCCAATCTAGCTCAGTACCGTCCTTACCGAGACCGAATTTAGCGTTGTTCTCGTCGTGAGTTTTGTAATTGGCTAGATTCATGCGGCGACGCAAGCGATGCGATTCGTCAACAAGTAACAAATCGTATTTTTCTTTAGACTTCGCGACTTCGTTTGGCATTAGAATTAAATCTGCAGACAATCCATCGACGCCTTTGAAGACCTTCTTCATAGTCTTATTGAAGCTTATCATTGGGACTACGAAGCCAATTTTTAAATTCTTCGCATTCTTATGGATTCCGTCGAGAATTTTGTTGCGTTCTGGTTCTTCTGCGGCAATCACTTCATCGAAGCGGTCTGCATCGCAGAGCAACTTAATTAAATAAATTGCGAGAACAGATTTACCTGTTCCGGCTCCGCCGCGAACAATATAAGTTGAATCTTTTTCGGTTCTAAAATCTTCATATAAATCAGACAAAAGGGAATTGAGCGTTCTTTCTTGGTCGTCGCTCAAGCTCTTGTACGGAGAATATTTGAAAATATCAGAATTGCGAATTGTTTGAAGAGAATGTTCGGCTAGGCCAATAGACTGAAGTTGCTTCCAAATATCTTTAAAGTTGTCGGTATACAGCTTTCGTTGATAATAATTATGCTGACGTAACCCGCGATTCCCATTCTGTAGCGTAAACTTTCCATCTGCGGCAAAGTTTTCAATCAAGAAAGCTTCTAGATCCTGGATGGCGGACTTATTAAAGGTATCGTCATCAATGACGCGCATTTCTTTTAGACGCTTGCGCTCTGGATTCTGAAAATGCTGCCAAGCGCGACGACTCATGTCAGTTGTTTCGCCAATATAAATCTCGCGTTTATTATTTAGAAGATATGCGACTGGCCAGTTTTTGCAGTGACGCGTATCGCGCACTTCATTCAAAGCGACTTCAGAAAAACCAAACTCGTGAATCTTTGTGCTCATATCTTTATAGTTAAATTGTAACACTATATAATGAGCAAAAAGGAGGAATATGAATCAACCAACAGTTTTAAATGAAACATTGGCGCAGGCGCAGGCTATTCTTGCGATCGAGATCGTTTTGGGGCTATTTGTATTATTCTTATTTATAATTACATGTTTGGCTATCGTGTCGATTAAAAGCTCTATCCGTCAATTCGTCGACTATTACTACGCCGCAAACCAAAAGAAAATACAGGGCGGAGAATAAAAAACTAACGCTATGATAAACGTAGTAGGTCGGCCAGAACTAGGAACCGACCTTACTGTTTGGAATAAATTACCCTACCTTAACGGCGGGTAATTTTTTTGAGTTTCGATACCCAAATGCTCAATCCTGCTTCCAGCGCTTGAGCGTAGGGAATACCTGCGTGCAATATTCGCGCATTTGCTCGTTCGTCATACCGGCCTGTTCGCTAAACTGCGAGCACATCTCGATATATTCTTCCATGGAAACTTTATCTATGAATTCGCCATCTTTATAACACCACTTACAGTAGTCTTTATTGACACTACCGTCTTTTTCAGTAGAGTACATATCTTCTGAAGTTAGTGGCATTGCACAGCTTTGGCAAATAGTTTGTTTCATAAAAGATCCTTAGTGTTTTTATTGGCGTAATTATCCGTATTTCGCCGTTTCGTTTATCATTCTTTTATTAAATTTTGCTTTTCTAGATATTCGACAAAAGTATTAATTATGTCCGTGTTGCGCCAGACGATATCTTTCTCGGTATAATCGTCACTATTCTTTGCTAATTCTACGAGCTCACGAATCATTGTTCCGGCTTTATGCTGGCCGCGTGAGTTCTCAAAACCAAGATAGTATTTCTTTTTATCTTCAAAACGATAATCTGATGCGCGAATATTGATGCGCTTTTCTAGCAGCGCCTTGTTGCCGAGTGATTCTAGGCTGCGTTCATCTTTTAGTGATTTTTCATTGTCTTGACGATTGCGTGCAAAAATATGTTCTATCTCCAGAGTTGTTTCTAGCGGGATTAACTCTTGTTTCTCGTCCAGGTAAGCCCACCACGTGAGCATCGATTTCGTGATTGGACGGCCATTTCTGAATGAATAATTTTCAAACTGAGCCTTTACAGAATCGCGGTCAAATTTAAAGTTATCGTAAGTGACCTTTTTGCCATCGATGATGTTTACCATTTCTGCAAAGAGCGGTGTCCTAAGTGCGTTTACGCCCGGATTAACTACTGCATACGTCCAGACGAATCCGGTTGTTTTCTGCAGAAAATCATACAAGGCTTCTTCGTCTAGTCCGCCTTTTTTATCGCGGTTTTGTAGGTAATAGACCGACAACAGGTATGCCCACATGCCATTTGGTGCATAATTCAATACAAATAATCTACGCAAAATCCTATCACTGAAACGTTCTACGCTTTGATTCGAAATATCATCCCAGAAGTTAGCTAAATCAACGAGGTTATCAAATACGTAGTCGTTTTTTAGTAAAGCATAGCCGTCTCGTTCGTAGAATTTGCGAAGAGCCTCTGTAGTAGATAGCTTAATGTGCTTCTTTGCGCGCTCGAAATACATGTAACGAGTGAAAAGCTCGTCCATAGGTGTTCCGATGGCGGGATGGAATATTTTCTCACAGAGCTCTTCTAATTGCTTCCATTTTTCAATGAACGCATTCTTTTCGCCTTTACTCGAATAATATTTATAGAATTGTGCTTTGAAGATATCCGCATCTGAAAGTGGTTTACCTCTATCGTTGAGGGTAGAGAAGATTCTGAGTGCGGTGTCTTGAGATTCCGCTTCAATCGGAAGAAGAATGCAGTTCTTTAGAATTCTCGTTGGCAAATATGCGCAGTAGCTTGGGAACTTGCCAATAAAGTCTTCGATCTTTGACTGGAAGAATCGATAATTGCTTGCGTAGCGGCTCTTCATTTCTTTTGGCGCTTCGCCAGTCTTCAATATCGATAAGAACTCGTCTTTATCGTTATCGGTTGCAACCTCGGAGTTTATCTTTAGAGCATTTAAATCTGGCTTGCCAAATTCATTAGTTTTCCAGATACATTTTTCGATGTCTTCGCGCGTGGATACTGATTGTTCATCTTGCATATTTTGGAAGCGAACATAAAAGGCGCGGAGCAGCAGCATGATTGTCGTAAGGCGCTGTTGTCCATCAATTACTTCCATTTTTTGCTTATCATTCGTGAAAGTAACTATCGGTCCAAGAAAATATTCGTCGTTATTGCTGTCGAATCTACTATAGTCATTGTCTGGAAATGCAAAAGAGAACACGTCATCCCATAGAGTCTGACATTCTTTCTCGCCCCAAGCATATGGCCTCTGGTAATCCGGAATCAAGAAATCTGCCTTTTTATTTTCAAGTAGTTCTTTTACTGTCTTTTGATCTACGTTTAGCTTGGACATAAAATAAACCTCCAGGATACCGCAATTAATTAATATTTATCCTTAATATAATTATACTATAAATAACACCTTAGGATCCGTTCTTGCATGTGGCTAATACTGATGTTTCATGAAGAGTTTTTACAACAAAAATATCGCCATTTCTGGCGATATTTTAATAGTGACTTGTTATTTACTGTTGTAGTAATAGTGACCAGATTGACCTGGACTATAAGTCGGATCGAGGGCGACCGCTTGCGAATCGCTAACTAAGCGAACTTCGCCCGTGCTACTTGTGCACTGGTTATCATCATAAGCATTCTTGTTGTATGAAGTTACATCAATACAATGCCAAGTGATTGGCGCACTCTTTGGCTCCTCGTATTTTGGCGTAGAATACGATGGAGTAGAGTAGCTACGGCTAGACTTTGTATAAATGCTAGAGTTACTACTTGAGCTCTTCTTGCTAGAAGAACTGCTACTGACAGCCCCGCCAATACAAGCGAAGACTACTGCCATAATTATGATACCAATAACGACTGCGCCGCCACTGATATCGCCACTTTTCTTACTATTCATAACACACTCCCCAAGTTACTATAATATATACATTATAGCACAAAACACACAAAAAGTCAATAGGGAAGTAAAAAAGCACCGTTCTAATCCGTCAGCGAATAGCTCTTCCTAACTAGCTCAAACACCATCTCATCATCCATCGACTCATTCAACGCTATCGTAATCCAATTCATCTTATTCATGTGATAGGCTGGATAAATCCCGTCAGCATTAGAGGCGAATTCTAGTGCCATGCCTGCATCGAATTTCAGGTTGATGATATCGACTAACTCGTCGTCGGATAGGCCTAGGGTCGTGCCTTTTACGGCGCCAACCAACGCAAACCATTTCTGATTTTGGCGGTGACGGAAAACGCAATAAGTAGGGTAGCGGTCGGGCCACAAAAACTCTGGCTCTGCGCCATATTCATCTTGGATTTGCGCCATAATTCGCTTAACTTGCATACTAAAAACCGAGCTCGTTTAGCCACGAGTCTAGTTTTGCGATGCCACTATCGGTCCTCGCTTCGACGCCAGTCATATTAAAGCCGTCGCCTTTCAGGGTTGCGCCATTTGCTGCGGCCTGCAGTGCCTCGTAGGTGCCGGAATTTCCGGATCCTTCGTGCGTATTGAACGGAATTATAGTTTTGCCGTTCCAATCGTGTTTTTCGATAAAATTGTAGACGATCATCGGCATATCACCCCACCAAATCGGGTAGCCTAAAAATACCGTATCGTATTCAGCTAGGTCAATATCTCCGATATATTCTGGACGGGCACCAGTATTGCCTTCTTCGGTTGCACAAGCTACCGCTTCCTGATAATCTTCCGGATATGCCTCTACTGGCGCGATCTTAAACTCATCTGCGCCAGTCTTTGCGATAATCTCTTTTGCAAGCAATTCTGTATTGCCAACTTCGACCGTGCCAACGCTATAGTTCTCGTCCGCGCGAGAGAAGTAAACTACTAACGTCTTAGCCATAAGACCCCCTACTTATTATTATTGTCGTAATTTACGTCAGCAGCGGTGCGAACGTAATACTCATAGCTGCTAGAAGGAATGCCAAGAGAATCGATTGCGTTCTTTACTTCATTAATATAACGAGTTTTGACTTCCTCGTCGTTATTATACGAGACGGACGGGCTAATGATAATCGTTTTTGGCGCTACTGGATTAATGCCGGCAGAGAAATATTTAAAACCAAAATAGTTTAGGTATGTTTCGACTATTTGTTGGCGTATAGACTCCTTGTCGCTACTTGTGCACTTGAAGTTCTTGTAAACTACATCCGCATCATTGTTTAGACATAGCGCATAGGTGGATACTTCCGGATCGATGACTGCATTTGAACTATAGAAAACCTCGTAAGACTGCTCTATGCTCGGAATATCAATTATCATTCTTGCATACTTCGTACGGCCATTAAAATCCTTGGCAAACAAGCTGTCTTCGCGAATTGCTGCTTTGATTTCGCGAGTATTTATGTCGCTGGAATTTTCGCTAATGATCTTAAATACTTTTTTCTGAATATTCTCAATTTCGGAATCGGTAAGTATTTGTGTTTGTTTTGACAAATCATTAATTGCGAGCTCCGGCAACCTCTTATAGCGCTCTAAATCATCTATCGGGCCGCCGTCGTCGTTTAGCTGTATTATATTTGCTATTACGACAAGCAATAATAGTACCTGTATGGCAGCAAAAACGAACACTATTGGCCGTACTCTTTTTTGTCCATTTTCGTATAGGAAGCGCTTTGTCCAATTAGACTCCATTATCCAAATACTCCTCTATCTTCTTTGTATCTACGCTAGCTGGATAAGCAAATTCAACTCCAGTATTTACCCATTGCCACTGTGTCGGATCATCGCTTTCTTCGATAGCGATGAATCCAGAGCCGCCACCTTTACTGTCACCGGCGCCATTTAATTCACCATTACCACCGTTGCCTTTTCCTTTACCTTCATAGCTGCAGCTTGCATGACCAACGATCCATTTACCGTCATGATGACCAAGCACGACTGCTGTATGCTGTGGCGGAGTACTCAGAATCGCCCAGACGCGTGGCTCTTCACCGTACTCTGCATCTACGTCACTCCTACCCTTTAATGTAGCAACGAGTTCTTGGCCGTCTCCGGTCGCGCCGTTCTGTGTAATATTAGTAAACTTAAACATGAAGAAGGCGGAGAAGGTAACGCAGTTAGAGCCGCCGCCATTGCAGTAATCCCAGAGCGCGCCGACAGCATTTTTGGAGCTATCATTTTTATTTTCGCCGTAGTTCATCATAAAGACTTTTGCTTGTTCTACAGTGAGACCGCCATCGCTAACTGTGCCATTTCCGCCACAATAACTAAAGCAAGAGCTACCGCCATTGCCGCTACCCTTAATTGCAGTGAAGACGCTATTATGAATAGCATCGATAATGCTTTGTAGGTCTACTTCGCTATTGCCGCCGAAAGCGGAATTTGCAACTTGTACCTTGTCTTCACTATTAATGCTAAAGAGTCCAATATAATGACCGTCAGTATACGAGGTAGAGAAGCCGGCATGAAGTCCCTCGCCAGAGAGGTGGATCATGTAGCCCTTATTCATGTATTCCTTGATTTTATTGTAAGCATCAGGCTTAGATGTGTAGCTTTCACTTACGACTTCAAAGCCATACTCTTCGCCAACTAGTGGGTCGAGGACTGTTGGTGACGCTGTAGTGTAGGACCCGGTTCCTTTTGTTATATTGATTACGTCCTGCGGATAGATGTCTTGTCCTGTAGCTACGGTAGCTAGCATCGCCATGGATGTCGGGCCGCATCCGGAGCTAGAAACTGTCCCAGCGCCGTATGGGATGCTAGTCCAATCCTGGTCGGAGTTTTCATGGTCGCTATCTGCGTAATTGCCCTGGAAATATTGTGGATAGTCGCCCTCAAACGAATTGCAGTCTGCCGAAACGGTACTTTCCTTGTAGCGGAAGAAGTGGCCGTTCTCTCCGTTCATGTTAGTAATAGAGAAGTCGCTGCCGCTTGCGTAGCCAATATTATTATTACTGCCACTACGACCTTCCGTACCGCCAGTTTCAGCAATCTTTGTCACCTTGCCGTCTGATACTTCTATGACTATACCGCCATGCCCAGAAGGGGAATTGTAGGCAAAGATATCGCCTGGCCTTACTTCAGAGCGGTCAATTTCTTTATATAATGGATCATTGAAAATAGATTCAGACGTGAATGAGGTCATTTTACCGTATGCTTTGTAAACTGCTAAGCTTGCAAAACCAGTACAGTCAACGTTTACCGGGGAGCCATTAAGCATCGAGTCGAAAGTACTTTGCTGGCCGTCATGACCTCCGCCGTAGGTATATGTGCTGCCATTCTTGTTTGCTAAATCAATAATATCTTGGACTGCGGCGAGAATTTTGCCGTCGCCAGAAGTATTTGTGTAGTCGGAAGATGATGAACTTGAATTACTGCCCGAAGTGCTTGCTTCGACTGAACCAGTGCCGCTTTGAGCTGCTAAAACCTCACCGGTGCCATTAATCCGGCATAGCGAAGTCAGTTTGCCGGCCTTTTCGATGGCTCCGGTAGGGCTGCCACCGGCTTTAGAGAAAGTTCCAAGGAATTGTTTTCCGATTGCGACGCTATTTGGATCTGATTCTGCCTGTCCGCAGTAATCTTCGCTTTGGTGCTCGCAGGCATGCACGTCGAATACAATGAAATAGATTGGCTCGTCTAATTTCTCAAACGTAGCAATATATGTATCTCCTAGGCCATTTGAATAAGCCTTGTCTGGTAGGACTATCCAATAATACTTTCGCGTACTATTTCCGCCGTTTGGTGTCATCTTTGTATATGCGCCGCTGTAGTCGTAATCGTAATTCTCGGCATAAATATATTGCAGGCCACCAAAATCATCGTCTGTCTTCGTATCGGATAGTAGGAATGGGTTATTGCTTGTCATGACGAGCGACATGTTTTCGGCGTAAATACCGCTAGTGCAGGTCCCGTTATTCAAACATCCTTCTGGATACCAGAAATCAGTTTCACTGGTGCCGTTGTCCATTTTGAAGCAAGAGTTCGAGCTGGGGCCTTTTTGCATGCAATCGCCCGGATCGTAAAACATAATATTGTTCGCACTCCACTTATCGAGCTGCGAATCGGTTATTCCTTGCTTAGAGACGGCCGCAAAACAGGATGATTGGTTAGATAGCAAGAAACAGAAAGTTAAGCTCAGAACAAAAAACGCTATATATCGTAATTTCGATTTTTGCATTATTTTTGTCATTTCTTATACCTTTCGTAAACTATTTGATAGTCTTTTGGATTGTATCCTGCTTGCTTTATCTCTTTTTCTACTTCGCTTTCGTAACCTTTGCCGTAGTAATTTACTATTAGACAAGAACTTATCTTGCATTGGCTTTTGTTCAGTCCATTTCGAATGGCGTAACCGGCCGAGGATGCATTTATGCGTGGATCTGCGTGGACGTAGCCTTTTATTGGAAGCTTATCGAAGAATGACAATACGTGATCATACTCGGCCACGAAGTCTTTTGCAGAGTCGTCGTTGTCTATAGTGGTACCACTACTAGCAGAAGCAATTGTTTTTAGCTTTTGAAACGATTTATAGTTTGTATTCTGTTTGTAAAAATCGAAGTTTTTGTCGCTACCAGTAAGAAATAGTGAAACAGTAACAAAATGGCGCGACTCGACGTCGACGGAAACTGTTTTTGTTTCGAGCCCATCGCGTGAGACGACTATTTCGTATCTGCCAGGCGCAATCGTGTATTGGCCGTTGGCGTAATGAGAGTCGCCATTGACCGAAATCTTTGCATCTATCGGCGCTATATTAAATGTAATAGTCGAAACTCTCGCCGCTTTTTGAATAGACAGTACGACGACGAGTATTATTGCGATGATATCTATGACCAAAATAGCTCGTATCCATTTGCTCTGGAAAAAAGCTTTTAGAAGTGGCGTGTTATCGTTGCGCATATGTTTATTATTATACTACTTTTAGTACTTAAAGTGTCTGTTCTGCTGCGTATAATTTTTTTTAAGTTTTCTTCAAGCTGCGCCATATACAATCAGGGTACGATAATTAATCGGAGAACAAAATATGGAAAATGAAATCAAACGCAAAGATGACTCGACTAGCAAAATCATCTTATTTATTATTGGTGCACTGTTCGGCGCAGTTGTTGCGTCCGGCGCATTTCTGATTAGCGTCAATACGATTGGCGCAAATAGCAGCTCTAGCGATTCCTCGCAAAGCCAGATGCAGGGCGGTCCGCAGATGCAGGGCGGCGACAATCAGGGGCAACCACCAGCCATGCCGGGCGAGGACAACTCGGATAATAGTAGCAACACGCAAAGCGATAATTAAAAAGGAGGCTCAGCGTGAAGGGCAAGAAAACCCAAGCAATAATAATTATCGCGGCTTTGGCGGCCGTTCTGGGCGCGCTCTGGACTTTCATAATTATCGGGATTAGTAATCAGGGGAGCAATAGCGTGGCTACGAATGGCGCTCCATCCATGATGAATAATTCTTCGTCTGTGAGCTACTCGTCCGCCAAAGAAATTACGACCGACGAGGATATTACGGGCGGCGAATACAGCTCGTCGACTGCTGATGAAAATGCAATTTCTGTTTCCGGCAATATTAAGTCGACAATCTCGGATGTTTCAATCACGAAGACTGGCGACTCTAATGGTGGCGATAATACAAGTTTTTATGGTACGAACTCCGCTATTATTGCGAAAGGTGGCGCAAATTTAACGATAAAAAACGCCTCTATTACGACTAACGCCACCGGCGCTAATGGCGTCTTCAGTTATGGCGGTTCTGCTACGACTAATAATTCTTCGTCCGACGGTACAACTGTAAATATTTCAAATTCCACTATCAAGACAAGCAAGGATAATTCTGGCGGCATTATGACAACTGGCGGTGGTATTATGAACGCCACGAATCTTACGGTTACGACGGCGGGTACTTCGAGTGCAGCAATTCGTTCCGATCGTGGCGGCGGTACGGTTACGGTTAATAACGGTAGTTACAAAACTACCGGCAAAGGTTCGCCAACAATCTACTCTACGGCAGACATCACGGTCAAAAACGCCACACTCGTAGCGACTGCGTCTGAGGGCGTAGTAATCGAAGGGAAGAATAGCGTCACGCTCGAGAATGTTAGCCTTACTGACACGAATAATACTTTAAATGGCCAATCCACGACCTATAAAAACATCTTCCTCTATCAATCGATGAGCGGCGATGCGGCATCTGGCGAAGCGGTCTTTACGTCAAAGAATTCGACGATTGCGACGAATAAAGGCGATAGTTTTTACGTAACGAATACTACCGCCACAATTAATCTCGAAAACAATTCGATTATTAATAATGATTCGACCGGCAATTTCCTCCGTATTCAAAAAGATTCGTGGGGAAATTCTGGCAAGAATGGCGGTACTGTAACGCTAAATATGACAAAGCAGAACGCTACTGGTAATATTGTCGTCGATTCTATCTCGAAGCTTACTATGAAGCTCAGCAACAAATCATCGTTCAAGGGTTCAATTAATAACGCAAATGCAGGCGAAGTATCGCTCATTCTCGATAGTACAAGTACGCTCACGCTCGCAGGCGACACTTATGTAAAATCTCTTACGAATGCCGATTCGTCAAATAGCAACATTAATCTAAACGGATATAAACTCTACGTAAATGGCGTTGCTATATAATTTCAGCTTTATTAAAGCCTCGTGAGTTATAATCGCCGCATAATTAACAGGAGAGTACTATGAAGGAAGAAGAAAAGACTCTAGTTGTTAAGAAAGCTTGTCCAGAAAAAGGCAAGGCAATTAGCTTCTTCGTCGGCGTCTTGACCGGCACAATAGTAACAATTATTGCTTTTGTAGCCTGCTCACTACTTCAAGGGCGCGCCATGATGCCGCAGGGTAACCCGCAACAAATGCAACAAATGCAGCAGATGCAGGGCGGTCCACGAATGCAAATGCGTGGCGGACAGCCGGGACGTGGCGATCGCGAAGATCGTCCGTCGCATGACAAAGACGACGCAGATACAAAGAAGGAATCTACGGAAGATTAATAAAAAATAGAGAGGCCACAAATTCTGGCCTCTCTTTTTTTATCTCTGAATTTCGTCAATCATTTGTTGCGATTTTTGTTCAAACTGTCTGTGCGATTCTTCTACGCTCTGCCTAAATCTTTCGCGCGAATTATTGATTTGAATAATCGAAAAGACTGTTGCAAGTACAGAAAGTCCGACGAATACGGCGACAAAAATTAATATCATTTTGCGTGCTGGCCTGAGACTGATGTCCGCAGCCTTCAGCGCTTCTGCCGCTTTCTCAGAAAGTTTGGATGGATCATCGACGCCATATTCGACCGCAAATTTGCGGCGGCAACTTTTGCAAACTACGTCGCGTTCACCGACTTTAAAATCTAAATTTGCGCCACAATTTGGGCATTTCTTTTCGATGACTTTCATTTTGCTATACTTTCAATTTCTAATAGCTCAAAACGATACTTCTGTTTAGTGTCGGGATATTTCTCGTGGTCTACCTCGCTAAGGAACATTTCTTTTGGACGAGCATACAATTTTCCTTCGCCATATAACTGACGATAAATCACTAATTCTTCGCCAGTTTCGGAATGAATTGCGACATCGACAACAAGATATTTGTCGCCCTTAAAATGCCGGTAGACTCGATTAATTTTCAACTCCCTCATAAATAAAAGAATATGCTAATGATATAATAAAATCAAATGAAAATCGCATTCAATAATCATCTCGAATCTCTATACGCTATCGATTACTGTATTAATCGCGGGCAGAATATTATACGGCAAACGGATGCGTCAGAAGAGGCGCAATTCTTCGATGATCTATACCGCGTTTATCTTGAAAAAGTTACCGATTCTACGCGTTATGACGTGGCGCAGCTTGGCGATTATCATCGTAAGGCGGAATATGCGCTAAATCCACAGAATGCTTTGCCGGACCTCACTGCGCTCGAGGCCTTCTTTAACGAACACCAGCAGCTTCAGGATCGCATTATTTCGGATATTCAGGATAGCCCAGAAGTTACACAGTTGCATCTCGATGGCTTGCGCGATTTTCTTGGCATCGACTCAGCAATCGACATTACGCTTATTCCTTCAATGTTTGTTAATGGCGGTTTTGGCGTCTTTAATGGCAGTAGCAATATAATCGTCGGCGTAAAATATAATCCATCGCTAGGCCGATATGCGATTGCAGAGAATATTACGACTGAAATTTATCACGAGCTCGCTTCGCCATATGTCCGCATGATGCTATATGAAGACGGCATCCATGTCCCGGCAGGAAATCCAGGCGCCGGCAACGATGAATATCTCGTGGAGATGATTACTCGTGTGTTAACAATCATCTTCTCGTCTCGTCTATATGGCGACGAATATGTCGAAAAAGCCCTCGCCGAGCAGGATAAAACGAGTCTCGCGCAGGCGCGCATCTTTATTAGTGTTTACCTCGAGAATAAGTCACGCATCTTCAACTTGCGAGACTATATCGAACTCCTTCTTCAATCCGGTCTTATCGCCAAATAAAAAATACGCTACATCTAGCGTATTTTTTGTATTGACAACGCTATATGTGGGGGTATACAATCGAAGCATAAGCACTAGCATTATATAGGAAATATAGAAATGAAAAATATTATTTACTTCAACCCATCAGATAAGACCTTGTTCGACTTTGGCCGTTTTGAAAAATCACTCAATCAATACGCCAAGGTTCCGGCAGATGAAATCAAAACTGCGCTAAAAACCCTCGAAGAGTACGAAAATCTTCACGTTAGCCGCCTCATCGAGCTCGGTATTGCGCTTATCGAGAGCCATAGCGATACCGCAACTGCAAAGAAGTATTACGAGGATCACGAGCAGTATTTTGGCGAGCGTTTCGAGCGCCTTCGCCGTATCACTGGTTACCTCGTCGGCTCGCTCGATCGCTGGAATGACGGCAAAAAAGCCGAAGAAGCTGCTCGCGTAAAACATTCCGTCAATTCTAGCATCGATGATGCCGTACGCGCCTCCCGTCTCGAGCAGCAAGCTCTCGCTCGCAATATTGCTTACGCAGCCGCCTAATATAGCGGAAATACTCGTGGCTACGAGCTAATCAAGCTATAGACTTGACAAGCATAAGTGCTTCTTATATACTAGAAACGTATAAAGGTCAAAACAAAAAATGAAAAAACACATAGTGGCTATTCTTGCTATAGCTGTCGCCGCATTATTTATTAGCACGGCAGTCTACGCTGATAGCGATGCGACTAGTTATAAGATTTCTGGATATAATAAAGCTAGAATAATAACAGACGAGAATGGTGTCGTCCTAGACGATTATGGTTTTTGCCTAGATCATACCGAAACGACTCCGAATCACGAAAATTCTACTTTTACGAGGAAGAAGCTATCGGAAATAGCTACATATTCAAAGAGCTACGGCAATGTTACTCTTACTAACACGATTAAGCAACGCCTATTGAAAATTGTGATTAACCGCACAAACCTCGAGAATTATGCGAAGACAATCAACCTCGATAAACTAGCTGATTATGTTGTCAGCTCAGGCCATTTTGAAGATTTCTATCGTAACAGTGGATCGCGCTCGTCGTTACAGGAAGCTGCAGAGGCGTTAGGCTATACGATAGACAGCGATACTTCTCTGGAAGACGCGTATGCTATTGTCCGGAGTGATGCGGAAGTTATGCGTGAAGCGCTCCAGCTTAGCAGGAATAGGAAGTTTTCCGGTGAAGTCGCCCAGCGCCTTATTTGGCTTGCGATGAGGGAAGATAATATCGAAGAATACATCAATAATATGCAGATGTACGAAAAAGATACCATTTATTATCTTAACGAAAAGTCTATGCTTGGTTTCCATACTCCCGATTCGTATTCGAACGAAAACTCTCTATACAATACGTTTTATGTTCCGTTATTAGAATACGTCGATGCGATGGATGATTACTTTGCGCAGGGATACGACGCTTGGGTATATATGACGGACAATACAGGGGTTCAGAATATTCTTGGTGCATTTTTCCAAAAACCGTTGAACCTGAAGAGGACCCGAAAGATCCCGAAGAAGACCCAAAAGATCCGGGCGGAGGTACTAATCTGGAGCCGGAAGAGGTAAAGGAAACTGAAGAAGTAAAAAACCCAAATACTAGCGACGGCTCGGCGAGCTATCTTACGATAGCTATCGCGTTCGCTAGCGTCATTGCGGTGGCGGCCAAAATGCTTCTCCGTCGTAGGTAGTATATAATATAGAGAATGAAACTACTTCTACATACTTGTTGCGCACCGTGCAGTGTTTATTGCATTAAATCTCTTCGTACCGAAAATATCGAACCGACTTTATTTTGGTACAATCCAAATATTCATCCATATAGCGAATATAAAGCGCGTCGCGATTGTCTAAAAAACTATGCCGAGCAAAAGCAGGTGCAGCTTATCGTGGAAGACGCCTATGGTCTCGATGAATTCATTTGTAATGTTAATCCGAAAAAGCTCGATACGCGCTGCGAAGATTATTGCTATCCGAAACGCTTCCGCAAGGCGTTTGAATATGCCAAGAAAAATGGCTACGACATGATTACTACGACTTTACTCTATAGCATCTATCAAAAACACGATAAAATCGCCGAAATTATGGACGCAATGAGCCGCGAATACGGCATAAAGTTCCTTTATCGAGATTTTCGTGAAGGTTGGCGTGAAGGCCAAGACGAAGCGCGCGCGGCTGGTCTATATATGCAAAAATATTGCGGCTGTATTTATTCCGAAGAAGAGTCTGGCATTGGTCGCGAAATTGCTAAAAAGCTACAAAAGCAGGGCATATCTCCAACAAACGCAAATGTGCGCAAAGTTATAGAATCAAACAAAGTAGATAATATTATTAATCCTAGCGGGCTAAAAGAGAAGTTATAAGTCACAGACCACTCATGTTTGTTGTGGCGCATTAAAAAAATATTCCAGGCGTATATCCTGGAATATTTCATGAGCTAAGTTTTGCTTAACGACCGTCGCGCAAGTTGAAATGTTTGCGCTTTTCGCTATGCTTGTGGTTGTTGTTGCGGTTCAACTTTGCAGTTGGAACAGCTTTACCTTTAGCCTTGCGTGCCATAATCTATAACTCCAAATCTATTATTTTTCAGCCTTAGCAGCTTTTTTAGCAGCTTCTTTTTGAGCCTTAGCAACTTTGTTGCCGCGGGTAGCCTTAAGAGCTTCTGTCTTCTTTGCGCGAGCCTTGAAGCGGTCAACGCGACCTTCGGTATCGATAATCTTTTCTTCGCCCGTGAAGAATGGGTG
>JAHKZT010000001.1 GCA_020626475.1 bacterium | reverse complement strand
GCCCGTAACGACGGGCCGGACGACTGCTGCGCCTCGGCGATGCGTCTGACGTAAAGGGTATTTTGAGGTATAATTGCAGTATGATTTATCTCGACTATGCTGCGGCAACGCCGCTTTCGGAAAAAGCAAAACGCGCAATGCTGCCATATTTTGATGAGAAATTTTTTAACCCTTCTGCAGCATATCTGCCTGCGACGGATGTTCGTAGGGAATACGAGCAGGCCAAAGCGGATATTGCGCATGTGATTGGTGCTAAGGCGGCTGACCTCGTTATGACTTCCGGTGCAACTGAGGCAAATAGTCTTGTCTTTGCGTCAATTCCAGACGAAGCTGAAGTTTTGATTTCTGCCGTCGAGCATCCGTCGATTTTAGAAAATGCAAAACAAAAGAATTACCAGGTTATCACTGTCGATAATTCTGGCCGCGTCAATCTAGACGATTTGCGCGCAAAAATCACGCCAAATACGCAACTTGTCTCAATCTGCCTTGCTAGTAGTGAACTTGGCACGATCCAGCCGCTCAGCGACATCGCTCGCATTATAGCCGAAGAACGAACGCGTCGCGCTTTTGCGGGCGAAAAAACTCCAATTTATCTACATAGCGATGCTTCTCAGGGCTTAGGCCTAATGGAAGTAAAGGTGTCGCGTCTCGGCGTAGATTTACTTACGATTAATGCGGCAAAAGTTTATGGCCCAAAGGGAATTGGCGCACTATATGTTGGGCATAGTGTGCGTCTAAAACCGCAAACGCATGGTGGCGGTCAGGAGCTCGGTCTTCGTAGCGGTACGGAAAATGTTCCGGCTACCATTGCATTCGCTACGGCGATTTTGGAAGCCGAAAAACATCTCGCCGGCGAACGCAAGCGTCTCACCGATTTACGTGCGAAGTTTAAAAAGATGCTCGTCGAAAAAATAGAAGGCGTAGAATTTCTTGGCAAAGAAAAAACTCAGCTTGCTAATTTTATGCCAATTTCAATTCCTGGCCTCGATGCGGAGCGCCTAATTTTCGCACTTGAAGAACATGAAGTTTATCTATCTACCGGTGCTGCCTGTGCGGCTAGCAAGGGCGAAAAATCTCCTACTTTGCGCGCTATTGGCCTGAGCGATGCGCAAATAGCGGGTTCTCTTCGTATTACGCTTGGTCGCCCAACTGGCCTAGATGATGTCGAAAAAGCAAGCGACGCCATTGCTGACGTCGTTGCAAAAGAACGCGCTAGGTTAAATAAGTAGCCTACCAGTGATATGTGTAGCTTCCGTACGATCCGCCGCCGCCACTGCCTGAACTGCTATTCTTGCGCATAACTTCATCGCGAACAATGCCGCCGTTCTTTGTATTTTTTTGTAATTTTTCAAGCTGCTCTTCGCTTATCTCGAGACCGCCTTTTTCGTTGATCGTCCCATCATCTCCGCTATTGTTCATTTTTGCGACAGTATTGCTGCGTTTTTGCGAAATACGCTTTTGCGCTGCCTCTGCCTTTGCGTCTTTTCCATTCTTATTCTTGTTGGCGCAGTTGTCGGCGAGCAGGACACCTTCGGCGCGACTATATAGGGTCAATGCGCGGTCGTATTGCTGCATGATTTTAGCCTCATCTGCCTGGATTTCGATACTATACGACAAATTCACGCGCACCTGGCATATCTTGTCTGTTGGTGGCATGTTTTTGAGGCTCTCTTTTAAATCCGCCTCGGCTTTTTCTCCGTCGCCGTCCTTTAGGTATGCGGTTCCGGCATCGTAATATGCAATATATGGCTCTATAACGTTGCCATTTTTCTGCATTTGACTTAATGTAATTGCGGCGCCCGCATCTTCATTATTGTAGGTAATGCCAAACAGAATGTCGAAAACGCCCTGTCTTAGGAAGAATAGTCCAGCCAGCGATAATATTAGGACTGGCAAGAACGAGATTCTTAATAATTTTTTACGACGTTTTTTGCGCACACTTTCCTGGTCGATAATACTAGGATCTAGGTTTATCATTTCGCGGCCCTTCTTTCGAGTAATAAGCTTTCTAAAATTCGATAAAAATCAAACAATAATAGGAATGATGCGGCTAGCATAGGAATCCAGTATAGCTCATTGTTGACCTTTATTTTTGCATCGTCGCGTTTGAACGCGTTAGCGGAATTATAAAAATTTTTTATGTCCGTAAATTTATCCTCTGCTGAGCTTCTACGGTAATAGGTTAAACCGAGATTACTAGCTATTTTATTAAGATTTTGTTCGTTAATTTTTGAGATATGCGGCTCGAAAGACCCCCTGTCTTGTACGAAGCTATTTTCTATATTGTTTTTGCTGTCGACTTTGCGCACGGGGCCGCCATTAGGGCTACCATATCCTATAACGGCACCGCCGCTAAGCATGCTGCTCAAGTCATCAGGCACGCGAGTGTCGCCATTAGAGTCTTCGCCGTCGCTAAATAAGAACAAAAGACTATTTCGTTCCTCGAAGCGTTCAGAACTTTTCTTGATGTGTTCAGCGGATACGCTTAGTAATCTGGATAAATCAGAATCTTGTGATAAGTTGCTGTTTTTTGGCTTTAAGCCGTCTATATAAGACACGACAGTATCCGTGTCGCCAATTAATGGCATCGCCTGATAAGAACTATAATCTAGGACAAAAATGCTATATCTGGCGCCGGGGAATAGCCCTACGATCTTTTTCATATCCTCTGAGGCTTTTTCATAGCGGAATTTTGTTTCAGAATCCATATCTTGAACTGCCATACTGCCAGTATTGTCAACTACGAAGAAAATATTCAAATTGCTTAACTCTCTTTCTGATTCAATCGCGCCGACGGCAGGTCGCATGGTCGCCAAAATCAATAGGGCGACTATCCCCAGGCGGCGAAACGACTTAGCTTTTCTTAGATTCTTTTTTGCGACGCAGAAAAGAAGGCCTAGAAGCACGAGCAGTAGAGCAGTTATTAATATGAAGAGTGGGATACTTGTTGCGAATATCATATTTTGAGCCTCCAGGATAATAATAAGAATGCGACGATGCTTATCGATGAAATGATTAGCCATATGTTTGGCGCATCCGAGTAGCTTACTTCAATAGCTCCGTCGATTTTTGCGGCTTCTTGATCGAGTATCTTTTGAATGAGGCTATCGTTCAGCCCTTCTTCTAATGTAGTGCTGCTGATATTATAGTAGGAGCCACCAGTTAACGAGATTGCATTCCTGAATAGTTTATCGTTCTTTGAGTCTAAATATCCAGTCGATAGGCCATAGAAGGTTATTCCGTAACGCTTAGCATAGCGTGCGACTTGGTTGATATCTACCGTTTCGCTACCTGCAGCATTGTCTGTTGCAATGATTATGCTTCTCGAACGCTCCGAATCAACGATTTTTCCTAAGTTATCAATACAGCCCATTACGCCGTCGCCAATCGCTGAGCTTCCGCCCGTTATGCTGCTTGTAGCGTAGCTATAGTTCGAGAAATTTTCTGATAATTCGTGAGTTAAATCAATGATGGCGTCGTAATCGTCGGTTAACGGTACTAACGTGACTGGCCCGCCATCGAAAATCGTAAGGCCGATACGCTGTCCTTTTAATCCGTCTATTGTGTCTACGAAGAATGATAGTAGTCGTTCTTGATAATAGTTCATCGAGCCGCTGACGTCGAGGCACAATACAACGTCGCGATTAATATTCGCGGTATTGCTTTCTACGCGCATGGTCGGACGTGCTGCGGTTGCGGTGAAGGAGAATAATGAAACTAGAAAACTTAGTGCAGCAAAAATCATCAAGATTCGGTAACGTTTAACCGCTTTGCGATAGGCAGGTAGCTTCTTGATGGTGCTTGTATGTGCTATTACTGCTACGCGTCGTAAATCGCGATCATGGCTATGTAGGCGATAGCGATACCAAGCGACAAAAATAATAATAGCAATTGCGATTGGTGGAATAATGAAAAGCCAAGTGTATTTCATATTACTGTGTCCTCACAATCTCGCGCGCTTTTTCGGCGGCGTCCGCTACGGAACCTTTTTCGAGTGTGTTAAATTCGTCTGGATAATAATCTTCGATAAGTTTGGCAAGTTTGTCGTAATTGGACTTTTTGAGGTCATTCACTGTCATAACGTCCGCATGGAAGCCCATCGCCTCGCAGAAGAACAAGCGTACGATTAAGCTTAGCTGCTGGTGGCATTGCGAAGCCTTAATTTGACGACGTTTAAAACGCTCCTCGGCGGCATCGATCATTTTTAGATATTTATCGCGTAGAACATTCATATTAACAATTTTTGGCGCGCTGACCTTGAGTGTGCTAATGGTTTTAATTTCCTTCTTGCGAGTCGCGTAGATAATGGCAATAATTACGCCAATCGCGATACCTAGTATCAATAAGCCAATCATCGTCCAAATTGGCGAATAGGTAATCGGGCCATAGAATAGAACTTTACTTTCGGACATGTTTTTGCTCCTCCAGCATACTAACGATTCGCGGAATGGCGTGGTTTGTACTATCAACAAAACAGCAGACTATTCCCATACGACGTAAAGTCTTCCTAATGCCAATACGTTGCGCCTCGCGATATTCCTGTTCGGCCTCCGCAATCTTCTTGTTTTGACGGAAGAAACGCGAAAGTCGCATCTTTCCGTCGATGTCTACCGTATCATAGTTTGTTAACAAATCATTCGTAAGAGGCGAATCTTCGACGACGATAAACATAATTTCGTGGCGAGCATGCAGCTTGCGTACGAGCTCGGTGTCGATTTGGCTTACGCCTTCGGCGTCACTGATAATAATCATGAAGCTACGCTCGCGATAGGTTTTTGTGACATAAGTTAGAAGGGAATTTAAATCGCTTTCTGACGCATTGAGCTTTACGGATTTGGCGTACTTGTCGAGGAAGTTCTCGATATACGCAACGTCTTCTTTTTGCATATAGCGTTTATTTTCGCCGCGGTTGCCATAAATCATGCCAACGTAATCGCCGTGGTGCTGAGCAACGTAAGCCATGACGCCGGCACAGAAAGTTGCGACTTCCTGTTTGCTTTCGCCGCTTGGGGCAAGCGTTGCCATCGTGTTGCCGTTATCGGCGACAAGCAGAATGTTGTGCTTGCGAATCGCGATGTAGCGACGAATCATAATCGTACGCGAACGCGCAGTGGCTTTCCAGTCGATATCTTTAATATCGTCGCCGTAGTTATACTCGCGAAGATCGTCAAAATCTAAGCTACGCCCTTTAAAGACGGAACCGTAATTGCCGGTCAGAACATTTCTGACGCGGCGTTGCGCAAAGATATCCATCTTTTTGCGCACTTTTACGAGATAACTTGGCATTTTTCTTTAATTCTTCCTTTACTATGGCGTCTGAATCTTTGCAAAAATAGCGTCGATGATTGCTTCTGGATGAACGTCATCGGCTGCTGCTTCGAAGTTAAGAATAATGCGATGGCGTAGTGCGGCGTGGCGAAGCTGCTTGATGTCGTCAGGCGTGACGTAACCGCGACCATTAATGAGCGCGAGTGCTTGAGCGATTTGAAGAAGGGCAATGCCACCGCGTGGGCTGACGCCGTATTCGACGTAGCGAGCAAGATTTGCGTCGATGACTGCGCGAGGGTTGCGCGTTGCGGTGACAATATTCACAATGTAATTCTTAATTGAATCGTCGACGGCGACCATCTTGCAATACTGCTGGGCTTTCTTGATGTCTTCAATTGAGACCTTGTCGGCGGCGCCGAGTTCGGCAGTTGTTTGTCCGCTGATAGTGTAGTTTAAAATCTGCATTTCTTCATCGCGGCTAGGGTAGTCAACAATCTCTTTTAGTAAGAAACGATCGAGCTGAGCTTCCGGAAGCTCGTAAGTACCTTCTTGTTCGATTGGGTTTTGGGTAGCGAGAACTACGAAAGGCTCAGGCATCTTATACATGACGCCGCCAACGGAAACTTGGCGTTCCTGCATTGCTTCGAGCATGGCGGACTGGGTTTTTGCGCTAGAACGGTTAATCTCGTCGAGGAGTACGAAATTAGCGTGAACTGGACCGATTTTTGTATCGAAATCGCCAGAGTTGTAGTTGTAAATCTGGGTACCAATAATATCGCTAGGTAGCAAATCTGGCGTACACTGGATACGACTAAAGCTACCATTTGCGGCTTCGGCAATCGTCTTAGCGGCGAGCGTTTTTGCAAGACCTGGCACAGACTCGAGCAATACGTGACCGCCAGCAATTAATGCGACTTCCATTGCGAGTTTGAGTTCCTCCTGGCCGACGACTTTCTTGCTATAAGCAGTACTTAGCTTACTGATAATTGCTTTTGCTTCGCTGAGCGCCATATCGCTCAAAGGATTGCCTTGGTTCATTTTTTTCTCCTCTCTTATGCCCAATACAAACTTATATTATTTGCCATATTAATCTTATCGTCTTCGGAATAATTATCTGGTTGATCGAAATAATGCGAATCTTCGAAGAAATTATTCTGAAGCACATCCATGTAAATGCAGCCGTCGGTATCAATTAGGAATTTGTCGGAAACTGCGGAAGTTATATTGCCTACTACGCCCGTGACGCTTGTTGGCGTATAGGCCTTCAGTATGTTGAGTGCAACTTGAATTTGAAAAGAGGTCTGCAAGACGTCCGCGAATAGCAAGACGTTGCGATTGTTGAAAGCGGCCAAATCAAAATACGGATTCGGGTCACGTTCACCGTTAATTTCAGAGAAAGCCTCGCGCTTGCGCTCCTCGATAATACTCATAAAGTCGCCGGTGATATATTCGTATTCCGCCTGTGAGATATCTGGGTTCAACACGAATTCGCCTTTTTGCGTAATCGCACCAAGATTGCGCGTAATGTCGAATGGATCTGCTATTTCGGCATACTGAAGCACATAGATATACGCATGAAGATGGGCGGCTAGCTCAATGCAAGAAAGCAAGGAACTTTTCTTGAGGCAGAAAATAATCGACTCGTTGTTCTTGAACTGAGTCAATCTCATCGCTAATTGATCGCCTAAAGCCTGACGGCTAGGATAGAACACACCACCTCCACTAAATTACACTTATGTCTATTTTAACACGCAAAATGTGCTTATGAATACTTGACTTTTTGTGCAAAGTGTGCTATAATGGAAGGATAGAAGCATTGAGGTGGAGTATTAGAACTCCCTGGTACATTAAAAGGAGGTAGATAATATGAAGAAAAAAATATTATCCACTATGTTGTTACTCGCTGTTGTTTTTACTATGACACTGACGCCTGTTCAGGCCTATGCTTGTGATTGTGGTTGCAATTGCAAGACTAGTTCCGCACAGGAGACTACGACTAAGAAGTCTAATGCGCTCGAGAAAAAGTCGAACGCGCTATTGAAGCCGGTAAAGAAGTATGCCAAGAGTTATAGCTGGGCTACTTCAACCAAGCTTTCGAGAAAGACTTCTAAAAAACGTATTACGAAAGTCGTGTTCAAGAATGACGTGACGCACTACCATATGACCGTTTACATTCGCGCTACGAAGAAAAACGGCAAAGTAGATGCCGAATGGATCTTCAGGCGCGACGGTAAATGGCTTAGGACGAATGCGGAGCTCATTAAGGGCGTATTAAAGGAAGACGGTAAGAAGGTTTCCGAAAAACCAATAGCGGACCCTAATCCAATAATAGTGTGAGTAAGAATGTCGGGCCACAGCGCCCGACTTTTTCTTGGTTATAGTTAAGCAATGATGCCGCCACCAATACAGACGTCGCCGCGGTAGAAAACAACGGACTGGCCTGGCGTAAGGGATTTTTGTTCTTCGGCGAAAGTAAGCATATTAGTCTCTGGATTATAATCAGCAGGAACCAACGGCGCGCGATGGCGAATGCGCGCTTCGATGCTATGGCCGTCATCGTTGCCGCGTAAGACTACATCTTTGAGCCGAATCTCTTTTTTCCAAAGCGAAAGGGCATTAAGATTGCGCGAAACATAGACGATATTTGCTTGAATATCTTTGCGAACAACATAGTATGGCAAGCCGTCTTTGAGATTTAGGCCATGGCGCTGACCGAGCGTATAGTAGATTGCGCCATCGTGCGTGCCGACAACTTTGTCGGCCTCGAGCTCGCGGATTTCACCAGGCTTCGTCTCAATGAATTCGCCCAAAAAGTCGCGCATATTTGCTTCACCTACGAAACAAACGCCCATCGATTCTGGCTTGTGTGCTACGGCGAGACCGATTTTCTCGGCGAGGGCTTTAACCTCTGGCTTTAGCATGTCGCCAACAGGGAAAATCGTGCGCTCAATTACATCTTCGGTAATGCGATAAAGGAAGTAAGTCTGATCTTTATTTTCGTCGCGCGCCTTCAGAAGCTGACGGCCAGCGCAGCGAGCGTAGTGGCCGGTTGCAATTGCTTCGGCGCCTTGCTCGAAAGCGGTCTCGGCAAAGAGCTTAAATTTAATCTCTTGATTGCACATAATATCCGGATTCGGCGTATTGCCTTTCTGGTATTCGGCAAGCATATAATCAACGACTTTCTGCTTATACTCAGTTTCAAAATCAAACACGCGAAAATCGATGCCGAGCTTCACGGCAACGCGCTTTGCGTCCGCGAGATCTTCGGCCCAAGGACACTTCATGCCAGGGAGATTTTTGCTCCAGTTCTTCATATAAACGCCGATGACTTCATGACCTTGCTGCTGCAAAAGATAGGCGCTAACCGCCGAATCTACTCCACCGGACATTCCGAGAAAAACTTTCATGTGTTTTATTATAACACTTACCCTAGCGTAACGGATAAAAATATGTTAAAATATTGGTATGTTTGTTGATACGGCGAAAGTTTATATTAAAGCCGGCAAGGGTGGCAACGGAGCTATCTCTTTCCGACACGAAATCTACATCCCTAAAGGCGGCCCAGACGGTGGCGACGGCGGTAAAGGCGGTGATGTGGTTTTTGTGGCTAGCAAAGACTGCGATACTTTGATTGACTTTCGCTTCCAACCAAAACTTATTGCCGAGGATGGCAAGGCTGGTTCTGGTCAGAAATCCAGCGGCAAATCCGGCAAAGATCTTGAAGTCGAGGTTCCGATCGGTACTGTCGTAAAACGTGACGGCGAGATTGTTGCTGACCTTACTTTCGATGGCGATCGCCAAATCGTTGCTCATGGTGGCGACGGCGGTTACGGCAACTGGCACTTCCGCAGTTCTACTCGCCAGACGCCAAAAATTGCTGAGCTCGGTAACCCAGGTGAAAGCTTTGATGCTGAACTTGAGCTCAAGCTTCTCGCAGATGTCGGTCTCGTCGGTTTTCCAAATGCTGGCAAGTCAACCTTCCTTTCCGTTGTTTCTAATGCAACTCCAGAAATTGCCGATTATCCATTTACGACGATTACGCCAAATCTTGGCGTTGCAAAGGTCGACGACCATGCGATTTTAATTGCGGATATTCCAGGTCTTATCGAAGGTGCTTCTGATGGTAAGGGTCTCGGCGACCGCTTCCTTCGCCATGTTGAACGTACGAAGGTTCTCCTCCATCTTATTGATGTTTATTCCGAAGATGCCGGCAAAGCTTACAAAGATATTCGCGCTGAGCTCGAAAAATATTCAGCCGAACTCGCTAGTCGTCCGGAAATCGTTGCACTCACTAAGTGCGAAGGTCTCGACGAAGAGTTAGTAAAAATGCAAATGCAATCTATTCTCGAGCAGAATTCAGACGCAAAAGTTATGGCGATTTCCAGCTCTGCTCATCAGGGTCTTACAGAAGTGCTTCGCGAGCTCTGGCAAATTATTGACGCTAGCCGCAAGGCGAAAGAATCAGCCGAAGAGCCTGCGCCTGAAGAAGAGGAAGATATTCCAGTTATTACGCTCGAAGTAAAAGAGCAAAAACATCGTGCTCGCCACCAAAAATATCAGCTCGGCGAGCGCAACTCGATTCAGCAGCTCGATTCGCAAGTTGATTATTCTGATGATGACCTAGAGTATTAACTCGATACAAAAAAGACCCCCGCTAAGATAGGGGGTTCTTTGATGGCTATTATTCAGCCACGATTGAGAGCTTATAGGTAAAGCCGGCATCCATAGTAGGCGTTTCGAGCTTAAGCGACTCACCTTTTTTGATAGTAAAATCTTGCTTGTCGCTCAACAAGTTTATTCCATCTTCTTTGTCTGAGAATGCTTCGCTAGTATGAATTGTTACGCTATTATCATCGATGCCAGTAATCGTGAACGACAACTCGCCGTCGTCTGTGCTACAGGTGCCGTCAAGGTTAAGCTTGCAGAAAGATTCCTTTTCCTCAGGTTTATAACCTGCTGACCAACCACTCCAGCTAGAGCTGATGATTTTTATTTTTGAACCAGTACTCGTGGTTTTTGCGATAGCAGTTTTCAGCTCGCTAATAGTAGCCTCCAGGTCATCTGCCTGCTTTTGCAAATCTGATATTTTGTTTGACTTGGCGTTGCCGTCAATCATTCCATAGATGCCAAGGCCGACTCCGCCAAGCGCAAGTAGCAGAGCTATTATGCCGATTATTATGGCGCCTTTGCTGGCTTTTGGTTTTTGGGCCGGTGTTTCGTTTTGTCCCATTTTTATAATCCTTTTGCTTATATGTCCTTACTTTAACATAAATTAGGGAATTTAACGCCGCTTGACTAAAGTAATTGCTTATGCTAATGTAAATACAAGCTGGTACGCTCTGCGGGGTTCCACTGGAAAAAATGTGGACAGTGTGGAGACTAGATACAAAAACAAAAACAGCGGATTAAAACAAACATTTGCTTGTGCCCCTGGGTGGGCGCGTAGCAGCTTGAAAAAGAATCGTTCAACCGGGCGATTCTTTTTTAATAGTGAACAATTAGTAATCCGCCGGCGCGAATCTGGCGCGGTTCGTCCAGGGTCCAGTCGATAATCGTGCTCGGTAGATTGCCGCCAGATTTGCCGCGAATTACGCCATCGATATTCTTAATGCGACGCATAACCTCGCGCGAATTATGGCATGGTGTTTCGCCACGCGGATTTGCGCTCGTAACGAGTAACGGGCCATTTTCGCGAAGCAGCGAAAGCATGTAATCGTTCGCAGGAATACGAATGCCGATGGTATCGAAATTATTAAAATAGACATGTTCGAAATCCGGATTCTTCTCGAGTATCATCGTCAATTCGCCAGGGAAATAGCGGTTTGCGATTGCCATGCGGCGACGGTCGATTCTCGCATATTGTGGAATATCTCTGACGCTCGGGACCATCAAGGTAAGAATCTTGCCGCTATCGATCGGGCGGTCTTTGAGAGTAAGAAGTTTGAGAATGGCAGGTTCATTGTCTAGGCGGACGGCGAGGCCATAAACTGTTTCGGTTGGAACAGCCAAAATACCACCCTTTTTCAGAGTGGCTGTTGCGCTAGCGATGTTGTCCTGGGAGATCAACTTCATAACTATACTATTATAGCACACAATGCCCAAAAAGTCAAGATAAGGACGTATATGTAACAGATGCTATAATATGCTTATGAATAAAAAGAAACTTCATTATGATGGACCAGTAGTTCTCGTTGTTCTCGACGGCGTCGGGATTCGCGAAGACACGAGCTTTAATGCCGTTAAAAAAGCTCACCTTGAAAATTACAACCACTATATCGACGATTATCCTTGTGCGGCTATCAATGCGAGTGGTAAGTGGGTTGGTATTCCTGATGGTGATATGGGCAACAGCGAAGTTGGCCATAATGCTATGGGCGCTGGCGAAATCGTGCTTCAGCGCAGCGCTGCCGTAGAGCAGGCAATTATGGACGGCAAAGCCTTTACAGAGCCAGTTTGGAAAGATACGATAAAGCGTGTCGTCGATAATGGTTCGACGCTTCACTTCATGGGTATTTTTAGTGACGGCAATGTTCATTCGAATATCGCTCATCTCGAAAAAATGCTCGAGCAGGCGCAAAAAGACGGCATTAAGCGCGTCCGCATTCATGCCCTTATCGATGGGCGCGATGTTCCGCCTCAGAGTGAACCAAAGTATATCCAGCGCATCGAGAAATTCATCGTAAAGCTCGGTAGTCCAGATTACAAAATTGCGAGTGGTGGCGGCCGTATGGTTATTACTTGTGATCGTTATGAAAATGACTGGGGTATGGTTGAGCAGGGTTGGCATACGCACGTTCTCGGTGAAGGTCGTCAGTTCGCTAGTGCAACCGAGGCTATCGAGACTTATCGCAAGGAAAATCCAGGCCTTCAAGACCAATACATGCCAGCTTTTGTTGTTGCGGATGGCGGCAAAGCAATCGGTACGATTAATGATGGTGACGCTTTGATTTATCTCGATTTCCGCGCTGACCGCGCTATTGAAATTGCGCAAGCTTTCACTTATGATGATTTTCCTCACTTCGACCGTGTCCGTCGTCCAGATGTCCGCTTTGTCGGTATGACGGAATATAATGAAGATCTTCATGTTCCGCAATATACGCTCGTTTCGACGCCGGAATTCAAACATTCACTTACGAAGCATCTTGCGGCGAATGGATTCCGCCAATATGCAATTTCCGAAACCGTCAAATTCGGTCATATTACTTACTACTTCAACGGTAACTCCTATGACGTGCCTACCGGCGAAGTCGAAGAAGAAGTCCCGTCTTACAAGGAGCCATTTAATACGCGCCCATGGATGAAATCGGCTGAGATTACCGACAAGCTCGTTGCGGCAATCGAAAGCGGTAACTATGATTTCTTGCGCGTAAACTATCCAGGTGGCGATATGGTCGGTCACTTCGGCGAGCTCGAACCGACGATTATCGCAATGGAGTCAATTGATGTTTGTCTAAAACGCATCGTTGATGCCGTAAATAAGCTTGGCGGCATTACGATTATCACTGCCGACCACGGTAATGCTGAGGAACTAATTGACGAGAAGGGCAATCCAAAGACCTCGCATACGACCAATAAGATTCCGTTTGCGCTCATCGACGATACGGATAATCGCAAACTGTACAAGGTTAAGAAGGGTGAGTTTGGTCTCGCGAATGTTGCGTCGACTATTACGGATCTGCTTGGCATTGAAGCGGATGATGCTTGGCTCCCATCGATTATTGAGATAAAATAAAAGCATGAACACATTGGGAATGGTTATAGCTACCTGTATATTAGCGACTTTTGTGGTATTTTGTGGCCTAAAGTTATTTGATATTGGCAGCTCATTAGCCGACCCGATTCGTAAAATGGGGCCAGCTCTCGGCATTGTTTTATTGATTGTGGCGATTTTCAATTTTTTGCTAAAAGATACGCTCGAGCTGTCCGACGGGAATCATGTTTTATGGATGACGGTCGTTGGTATGCTTGGTTTTGCGTTCTTCGACTTCATTGTTAATATCGTAAAACACGGCTTGCTCGAGCCTAAGCGCAAAAAATCTCGCAAACGCGGACGCATGTCTGGCCTATCGGTTGCTGCGATTGCGGCTTTCGATATTCTAGCGGGCTGTATTATGGGTGCCGCGGTTGGCATCAGCTTTACGTTGAATTTTGGCACCGGCGTTATGGTTCTTTGCGCATTAATTTTGCTTCAAATTGTCGGCAAGGTTGCTACTATACGTCGTTATCAAGAGGCGCACTTTACGCGTCGTGAGAATATTACGGTGCTCACACTCTCGCTCTGTGCTTCGCCAGTAATCGCGATTCTAGTTAATGCTTGGGCTCGCGAGCGCTATCATTATGTTGGCATTTTTATGGCGCTTGCAATTGGCTATCTTGCTTATCTCGGCTTGTATCATCTGGTACTTATTGTAAAAAAGTTCCAAAACAGATAAAATAAGCTTATTATGCAGATCAAAAAAGCTATCATTCCAGTTGCAGGCTGGGGCACTCGCCGCTTGCCTATCACTAAGGTAATCGAGAAGGCGATGCTCCCTATTGGCAACCGTCCGCTCGCGGATTATGTTGTTGAGGATTGTGCTAAGGCTGGCATCGAGGACGTTTATATTGTTATCGACGAAAAGCCATTTTCTCAGATTAAAGCTTATTACGAAGAAAACGAAAAGTTGAATAATTATCTCGTCGCACGCGGCAAGGCTGACAAAGTTTCCGTTGCAAACACTCAGCGCCCAGGCATGACGATTCATTTTTATTGCCAAAAAGATGTCGACGCTCGTTACGGCTCTGCTTGTCCAGTCGCTCAGGTTGTTGAGGAATTTGGTATCAATGAGCCTACTGTCGTTTTGATGGGTGATGACTTTATTTATAATGCCGACGGCTCTTCCGACCTCGTTCGCCTTATGGAATGTATCAATGAGCCTACTGATTCTGCAATGCTTGCTACTGAGATTGACCCGAATGACGTCGAAAAATATGGCGTACTCAAGGTCGATAACGGTATCTTGACCGGCATCTATGAGAAGCCGAAAAAAGAAGAAGCGCCAAGCAATCTTATTAATATTAGTAAATATATTATGTCGCCTGCGCTGTTAAAACGTATCGTTGATTACTGCCATGAGCATGATTTTGGTCCTGGTGATCAGGAATATCTCATTACTGATCCAATTATCGATCATATCAAGGCTGGCGAAAAAATCTTCGTAAAGCCAATTCAGGGCGAATATCTTGATGGCGGCTCCGCAGAGGGCTGGCTCCACGCCAATAACGTAGTTTGCGGTAATAAATAATGCAGATTTCTGTGCGCGTTAAGCCTGGCGTTAAGGGTGCAACGCGCCTTGAGAAGCAAGAAGACGGCAGTTATGTCGCCTTTTTGCATGCTCGTGCACATGACGGGGAAGCGAATAAGGCTTTGCTCGAGCTTATTTCGAGTGAGTTTAAAGTGCCGAAAACTTCTATCGATATCGTTTCTGGCGCTAAATCACGCAATAAGACAATTTCGTTCTAGAGGAATTTTTCGTCTTTAATTTCGTCCGGCAGGTAATTTTTGTCCAAGTGGAAGCCGGCTTCCCATTTTTGTCCCTTGCCGAAACCTAGTTCTTTCATGAGCTTCGTTGGCGCATTGCGTAGCCAGATTGGTACCGGAAGGCCCATTGTTCTATCTGCCATTGCGGAAGCTTTTAGATATGCGTCATAGCTTTCGCGCGATTTTTTAGACTTTGCTAGTGCGACGGCGACATGCGACAAAATGATTTGGCTCTCTGGCATGCCGATCCTTTCGACGGCCATGAAAGCATTCAGTGCGAGGCCAAGCGCGCCATTTCCAGCTAGACCGATATCTTCGGAGGCAAAAATCACCATGCGGCGAGCGATGAACTTTGGATCTTCGCCGGCGTTGAGCATGCGTGCAAGATAGTATAGCGCCGCATCAGCATCAGAGCCACGCATCGATTTTATGAAAGCGGAAATATTATCGTAATGATGGTCGCCTTTTTTATCGTAGCCAGGCATTTTGCGGCCAGCCGCCTCGAGCACTTCTTGTACGCCGACCTTTTTCGATAGGCTAAGGGCTAATTCTAGGTCGCCTAGCGCCGAGCGGGCATCGCCACCGGATAATTCGGCAAGGTAATCGATTGCGGCGGCGGTCACGCGCTTCGTGGCCTTTTCGGCTTTAATTGCGCGTTTGAGTACGGTAATAATATTATCTTTGCTGAGATGTTTTACGATTACAACGCGGCTACGGCTTAGAAGCGGAGAAATAACTTCGAAGCTCGGGTTTTCAGTCGTAGCGCCAATTAAAGTTATTAATCCAGATTCGACGTGTGGCAGGAATGCATCCTGCTGCGCTTTATTAAAACGGTGAATTTCGTCCACGAACAGCACGGTGCGCTGTTTGAGATTCCAGTTGCGCTTCGCCGCTTCGACGACTTTTTCGACGTCTTTTTTGCCGGCTGTGACCGCGGAAATCTCGACGAAATCTGCCTTAAATTCTTTTGCAATAATGCGCGCAAGAGTAGTCTTGCCGGTGCCGGGAGGGCCCCAGAAAATAATGTTTACCGGTTCTTGCTTGCGTACGATTTCGGTTAAAATTTTGCCGTCACCGATAATTTCATCTTGGCCCACTACCTCGTCGAGCGACTTTGGTCGCATGCGCTCAGCTAGCGGAACTCTATTGTCCATATTTCTCCTTTAGAACTTTGCGAGCTGCACGTAAAATTGCGAGTTCGCGTGCGGTGAAGAATTTTGCCTGATAAATCATATCGGTAGTATCGACTTTTTCGACTGCAGCAATTGCGTCGTCAATTGTATCGAACCATTCCAATTCAAAGCCATCTTCTTCTTCGTCTTCCATCAGATTGTTGCCGACGAATTCCGTCGCGCGCGCCAGGAAAGCATAGGAAATATTAAATTGACCGAATTTGTGGCGTGTTTCGTGCGTGTAGCCGAGCGTACAAAGTGGCTCGAGCTTCCAACCCGCCTCTTCGATAACCTCACGGTGAAGCGCCTCGGAGATTAGCTCACCTTCATCGATGCCGCCACCAGGCAGCTTGTAATAGCCGCGATTCGTAGCGTTAATTAATGCTACGCGGTAGTCTTTATCGACCAAAACGGCGCGCGAAGCGGTGCGCTCCTCGAAAGTCGATTCATCTTTGTCTTCCGGTAGACCGAAGTCGCTATCGCGAAAATGCTCAATACAGTCCGCCGGTACGATATCGACTTTAAAATCCGTAAAAGTATTTTTCTCGTTGAAATGGAAATAGGCGTCAACTTTATTCCCGCGCAATACTTCTGGCATCCAGTGCTCGTCATCGCCCCACATCTTGCTGTATGGGAGATCGGAAATCGGGTACCATTCAGGCTTAATTTCTTCGGTTTCGACTGCCTCGCCAGAGAAATCTTCGCTCATAAAAATATGCATTACGTCGGTCTCTGGTTGACCCTTAAAATAGAGCTCACGAAAGACGACTTGACCTACTTTCTCGCAGGAGTTTACGCGAATGCCGACTTCCTCGAAAGTCTCGCGAATCGCAGCCTCGCGGACGGTCTCGCCTGGTTCTACCTTGCCGCCGGCGCAGTTGATTTTGCTCATACCGAAACCACGTTTTTTGACGCCCAAAAGTAACTTCCCGTCACGTTTTAGAATCATCAAGGTCAGATGTCGAATCATACGCCTCCTATGCGCTTAATGGTCTAGTTCTTAAGATATATAATACTCCATTTACGAAGCCCCAGTCCAGGCTAACAGGGGCGCCGATTGATTTCTCGACTTTGCGCACGGCATACCATAATTTTTCGACTTGGTCCGCCTCGAGTAGTAATTCTTCCTCGTCGCTTTCGAGCTCAATTGCGCCGTCGCGCTTGTCTACGAGGATCATCTCAGATTCCTCGTCACCGCTAAGTACGCTATTGTCTGCCCAGAGTTGGGCCTCGATTACGATTTCGTCGCGCGCGCCCGTGTAGGGGTTGTGCGAGTGAATTCTTCCACGAAGCTCGCCGTCTAGGTATTCCTGTACGACAATCGCACTCGGCGCCCAACGGCGCTCAGCATTATTTTGCATATAAGTAATAGTATCGATTAATTTTTCACGCTTAACGGCATTAATTGTCTCTGTGTTGGAAATATCTGAAGTTGGGGAAGCGCGCAAACAGACTTTATCAATATTCAGCTTATCAAACTCGCGCAAAATCTCATTACTCAAGCCATAGCCAACATGTTTGTCGATTGGCACGACAAAGCCCCGTGCTATCTTAATTTTTGCACGGCTTGTTTTAGCGAGATATGATCCTAGTTGTCCAACGACTTTTACGTCGTCGCTAGAATCGAGCATGAGAAGAGTACTCATATCTGTTATTATAACATAAACATTGACATTTTGCACTATTTGTGCTATAATGAAAGTATCCATGTTGTTTTGCTCTTAAGCAAAAAGATCTTTGAAAAGGAGGGTGTATTATGGGATACACGAAAGCACAATTAGAGGAGAAGTGGCATGAGGCGAAGGCCAGAGTTGCTGAACTCGAAGAGCAGCTGAAGTTCGCTATCGCAGCAAAAGACTCCGCGAATGAGGACGCAAATGATGTTCGCGCTCGTGAAAAGGCTCTTAAGGAAGAACTCGCCGAGAAGGACGCTATTATCGAGGAGCTTCGCAAGAATGCTCCGAAGAAAACGGTAGTCCGTAAGGTTGTTTCCGAAGAAGCTTCCGGAGAATCAGCGCCTAGATCTCCTCGCGCAAAGAACACTAGGAGTATTCTTGACCTCATCGACGAGGCGAAGGAATCTGACGCGAAGTCGGTCATCTCGACTGATGCAATCATCGATACTGCGCTCAAAGAGGGTGATAGTGATATTCCGGATGATTGCGATCCTGAGCTCAGGGCTTTTTTACTGAAATGCACGCCTGATAGCCCGCGTAACTACTTCGATCTGGATAGTGATGACGAAGATGACGAGGACGACGAAGACGATGAGGACGATGAAGATGATGAGGACGACGAAGTCCGCAGTATTGGCGCTCCTTATGGCCGTTCCGCATCTGGCGAATATCTCGACCCTGACGAAGCGGAGTAAAATCCCGCTCGTCACCCACAACTCCTAAACAAAAAACCACCGCAGCAATGCGGTGGTATTTTCTTGCTTGTTAATAGCTAAGCCTTGAAGATACTCTTGATATCGTTCGGAAGCATAATTACAGTCTTCTGGCTTGGGTCGGAAGAAATCTTCTCGAGCGTCTGAAGAGTGCGAATCTGAATGCCGCCTGGAGTGTGAGCGAGAAGCTGTGCAGCCTCGGCAACGGACTTAGCGGCGGATTTTTCACCTTCTGCGGCGATAATTGCGGCGCGACGTTCGCGTTCAGCCTCGGCCTGCTTTGCCATTGCGCGCTTCATATCGCCTGGAAGTTCGATGTTCTGAAGCTTAACGTTCTCGATGTCGATGCCCCATTTATCGGTCTCCTTATCGACGATTTCCTTAATCTGGGCGGAAATTTCATCGCGCTTGCTTAGAAGCTCATCAAGCTCGAAGTTACCAGTGATATCGCGAAGTGCGGCCTGGGCAAAGTTCGTGGTTGCATAGACATAGTTAGTAGTTTCGAGCAAAGCTTTGGCTGGATCTAGCACGCGGAAGTAAACGATAGCATCGACGCCGACGGTAACGTTATCTTTAGTAATAACTTCCTGTTTTGGAACATCGATTGGCGTAGTGCGAACATCAACGCGGGAAATTGATTGTAGGTATGGGATAATGACGCGCAAGCCTGGTTGCTTGATGCCGCTGTATTTACCAAGCGTAAATACGACACCGCGCTCGAACTGGCGAATAACGCGGCAGCCCGGTAGGATTACGAGTAGAATCACGAAGACGATGATTCCGATTATAAATTCTGGCATATAAACTCCTTTTGCTTTTTCTTAATTAATTATAACTTATTTTGAGGCTAAACCGGCATCCATTAGGAGTTTAACCTGCCCATAATCGTTGTCGGTATTCCAGTTGCCGAGGAAGCCGTCAGCGACGTATTTATCGAAGACGAAACGCGGCACACCACCGTTAACTTTGCTTGCTGCTTTCTTAGTATTGTTATCTAGCTCGGCAATAGTCTCTTTATCTTCCATGCACTTTACAAGCGTATCGCGATCAATACTCTCGAGATCGTCTGCTATATCATAGAAATAGTCCATATCGAGCGTTGGGATCTTCTCGCTATTACGGTCTACGCCAATGCCACGCGAATGGTAGTCTTTGTAAATCTTAGATAATAAGGCATAGTAGTAGCTCCAGAAATCGCCTTGCTTTGCGGCGCAGTATGCGGCCTGACCGGCAGGGCGGCTGTTATTGGAGTGACCGTTTTCGTAGTTCATATCTGTCACACGGATTTCGAAGAGGATATTATTATCCTTGATGTAGTGATTGCCGAAGTCTTCCATGTTAGCTGCGACTGCATCTGAAAACTTGTCGCAGTACGGGCAGAAGATATCGGTGTACATAATGAAATGATGCTTTGCGGTCTCTTTGTCGCCCTTCGTCATCTGCTCGTTCCAGACTTCCATGTCTACTGGTGCCGGATTGATGGCATTAAAAATTACTAATGCGCCCAAAAAACCGATAACTAATACTAGTAGGCCAATTCTAACGGCTCTTTGCATGTTCCTCCTTATAATTTTTGCTACTGATAATAATGTAATTGATATAACCCAAGCGAATAATTGAGAAGATTAATAAGATGAAGGCTAGGATAGAGAAGATCTGTCCGATTGTGTCCGCGAGTGCTACTGCGCTGGCGCCGGCAATCGCTGTAAGTAGTGGCGTTAGTAGCCCGATGCCGCAGCTAGGGCAGCCAAGCGCGACAAAGCCGAGCAGAGCCCCAACGCCACCCGTGCTCGCGCCATGAATTTGCTGACCCTTTTCGCGGTGCTTCCAAGCGAAAACCAGTTGCGCCACGATAACTGCTTGCAAAAGGGATAAGAAGATAATCGTTACGCCATAAAATGAGCTAAAGTTCTCGAGCATTGCCGGGAAGACTCGCCCCAAAAGCTCAAACTTACGATCGATTCCTAATCCAGACCAGACTAGTTGCCAGTTGCTGCTGCCATCGCGGAAGAAGGTTAGAAAATATGAAAAGAATACGAAGCTGAATAAGAAAATCAGTAAGTATTTTGGCTGTTTAAATAAATAAGCGATACTAACGAGCGCAAATTTGCTACGGTCGGATATTGTCTCAATTATTTTTCGGATTGCCATAGGCCGTGAATATTACAGAATGCGTAGGCGCGGACTTTGCCACCGTCGCTCATCTTAGAGAACTTCACTGCTGGCGGAGTAGTAAGGCCAAGCTTCTGAATTTCGACGCGCTGGCCATCAGTGAGGGCGATCCATTCGATGCGGTGCTCTGGCGCCATTGGGTGAAGCTGTAAGCCAACCTGAACTTCGGTATCGTTCTGATTGATGTCTATAATCGGAGCGTGCTTCTCGCTGCCTTCCGTCCCATGAATATGGTCGAGAATCTCCATGTCGGTGCCGCAGCAGGTAGGGCGGACATTAGGATCGACCATTACAAAAAGTAAGTTACCGCAAGTGTTGCAGCGATAAAACTTCAAACCATCTTGATCTTCCATAAACCTCCTTAATTACTATTATTTTAGCGTATTATATTCAGTTTTTCTACCGTATCTTTGGGTACATATTTCACACTATAATTTCGAAAAGTCAAGGAATTTTTACATTCTACCCCTGTTATTTTTGAAAATATCACAAAATAATTCTAAAAAATGTCAATGTTGACGAAAAAAGTGCTAATGTATAGAATAATGTCAGAAGGTGTAGTATCGGGCAGGAAGTTGAGAGATCTGCCGGATACGAAAAAGGGACCCCAGTCTGCGAATGGGCCTCTTTTTTTATTTGCTATACTGGACAAATGGAAGATTTCAAAACTATAGAAGGCGCAACCGCGCTATTTAAATCAAAAAACGCATTAGATAAAGAGAACTGCATTTTTGTTCTTTATCTAGATACTCAGCACGAAGGCATGAAATATGGCATTGCTGGTGGTATGGCTGGTGGCCTAGCGGCTGGCCTTGGCACAGGTGTCGGCGTTTATAAGAATACGCCCGCCTCTGAGCAGATTCTTGCCGGCGATTATAAAGGCCTACTCGTAAACGCTACTGAGAAAGGTCTACATCTTATTGCTTTGCAGGGTAAGGGCGGCCTTATGCTTAGCGTTAAGCCGGAAAAACTCGTCGCGGAGCCAGATCAGTACATGTTCCTAGATTATGGTCTCATTAAAGAGATTGAAGTAAAGAATTTTAGTTTTATTCAGAAGAAAGTCCAGAAAGTTCGCATCTCTTATGGTGATAAGGCAAAGATGTTCTTGCTGGGCAATGTCACCGAACAGAACATTCCTTATCAGGCAGAGAATTTTGCGAAATTCTGCGCAAAATACAAAAAATAATCAGAAAATGGCCGTTCTAGTTAAGAGGGCGGCTATTTTTGTGTTAAAATAATCTCATGGTGCGTTGGCGGAGCAGTTACGCAGCGGTCTGCAAAACCGCGTAGACCAGTGCAACTCTGGTACGCACCTCCA